>JAISQH010000317.1 GCA_031274385.1 Planctomycetaceae bacterium
CGGCTTGCAAAACTATGATATTACACGGTTACTAAGGTTGCTTTTGTAAAAAAATAAGGTCGTAAATAAGGTTTGTTTTACTACAGTGTTGAGGCATTTCACTGATGTATTACAAAATATCTTTAAAAACTTTTTTGTGCCTCTGTGTCTTTGCGCGAAATTATTTTTTTGTTGTTAGTGGTTTACAGTTTTTGGAAAGCTGCGTCGGATTTTAATGTTGCGTCTTCGAGGGAACGTTTATTTTCTTCAATTTCTATTGCTTGTTGCAGGCTGTCTTTTTTTAGGTTTTCGATATTTGTTTCTAATTCTTTGATACGGTCGGCAATTTTTTTTGCGGTTTGCCAATGGTTTGCCACTGCTGCTCCGCATACAAACGTGACTAAAAAACCAATGACAGCAACCACTCCATAACAAAAAACATTAAATAAAGAACCCGCTATCAAATAACTCACAACTCCGGTTGTCGCCCAAATTGCAACAATCAACGAAAGACAACCACAACCAACCCCCAAAGTCTCGCCATCTATTCCGCCGTCTTTTTTCTCCGGCGGATTTTTCAACCTCTCAACTTCGTCAATCGACTCGTTAATGGTTACTTTGGTATGGTCAAGGTTACGAATTGATTGACTCAATTCCCGTTGCCGTTGATCGGCAATTGTTTTGAGTCTTTCGTATTCTGTGCGGTTTTGTTGTAAATTATCGCGGATTGATTTTTGTTCTTCGCGTTCATTGATTTGAGCCGCGTCATCTTTGACGGTGATGCCGCAAAATTCACACTGAACAAAACCGGTACGATTCGCTTCAGGAAGTACCGCTCCGCATTGCGGACATTTTTTTGGGGGTTCCATAGTATTGTTTTTTGTTTCGCGCGGAGGCGCAAAGGCGCGAAGGTTTATTTTTTTTATTTCAAATCATCTTTTGTAATGCTGATTTCACAAAGTTTATCGCCGTCGGGAGTCGTGTAAATATAATTGTATTTGAAGCCATAATCTTTCATTAATCTTATCAATGAACTTGCGGAGTCATATCTATTTAATAATGTTTTTGCCATTATTTGTTTCTGAATTTGAATTGTTGAATCATTCATCGATTTTACTCCTGTCAATGCGATAGTATTTTCTATTACTTTTTCTTTTTCCAAAAGACGAACATTTATAATTGTTACGCCATTATCTAAATTGATAGGTAATGCATCTTTCATAGACTTTAATTCTTTTTTCAGTTGATTTATAAGGCTATCGTCGGCAACATCGCCGATTTGATTTTCGCTAACAAGGACAATACGGCAACCCAAATGGAGAGCACGTCTTGACGAGACACTGTAAGCGCATCGCCGACCGGCAGAACTCCGCGGGGAATGCACAGAAACCGCTGCGACAGACACGACCGTCCGAGTTTGTTGTAGTCCCCGTAGGATCAGTTACATGTACACTAGGATAAGCACCATACCAATCTTCGCACCATTCACAAACGTTACCGTGCATATCATAAAGTCCCCAAGCATTCGGCGGGTATGAAGCAACCGGCGTTGTTTTTCCTAAATACGTACCGATACCGATTGTTTCTGTGCCATAAGAAACAATACCATTACAATTCGCCTTGTCGCCGTTCAAGGTATCACCAAAATTAAACGGCGTTGTTGTTCCGGCACGGCAAGCATATTCCCATTGTGCTTCTGTCGGTAACGAAAATTTAAAGCCTTTCGGTACAGCGTTGTCGGGACGACGATCCAATTCTGCGTAAAATGTCAAATTTTTAACAAATTTTTGACAATCATCCCAAGACACATTTTCTACCGGTAGTTTATCATCACTCTTAAAACCACTAGGATTATCTTTCATAACACTTTTCCACATCGCTTGCGTTACTTCCGTTTCAAGTATCCAAAAACCTTTCGATAAAGTTACTGGATGTAAAATTTCGTGTTCTGCAAATTTTCGTGACTCTTCGTGATCTATCTTTTCTCGTTCCGATTCGGGGCTTCCCATCATAAAAGTTCCCGCCGGACACCAACGAAACGCATAATCCACTCCCATAATCGTGAGAACAATACGCTCTCCTCCCTTTTGACCGGCAATAGCCGGCGGTTGAGGTTGTGGGACTGCCGGTGCGGGAATGCCGACAATATCGTTGATTTGAGGTTGCGGTTCTTTTTGAAGTATCGCAATTGTTTCTTCAAAAATTTTGCTTGCCTCTTTTTGTACGGAAAGTGCGTCATCCAGTTGATTTTTCAAATCGCCAACGACCGGTTGCGAATCGGCGGCAACAGCACCGCCGTTGATCGTGACGGAATTACCGGTATTTGACTGCGAGCCAATAACGACAAAAACAGTTGCACCAACAATCACTACAATAAATAACGTTGCCAACAAAATTGTTATGCCTTGTTTCATAGTCGAAGATTTCATTTAATTTTTTTTGTAAAGGTTGTTAAATATTTGTTTCGCGCGGAGACGCAAAGTTCGCGGAGTTTTATTTTTTTATTCGAATTTCAAATTTATAAAAAACATCTTTGCGTCTCCGCGTCTTTGCGCGAAACAAAAAAAGTTATTCGATTTTGATCTTTTCCGTTTTATGATTCGGCATGGAAAGGGTACACTCGTCTCTCGATTCCAAATTTCAAACTATCCATACTTTCCGGTAAACCAATTGTTTTGGATTGACCGGACGGTATTGTAACTTTTAAAGTATTTGTCTTTTGATCTTCTGAACGGAAAGTAACATCAAGCGTAATCTCTTTGCCGGATGTGTTTGTCAGTACGAGAACAAAAGTTTCAGTTTCAAATCCCATAAATTTTGCTTTTTGTTTCTCGACTTTCGACGTAACAGGGATATT
>JAISQH010000350.1 GCA_031274385.1 Planctomycetaceae bacterium
TAAACGAACCGCAGCCGGAAGAACAGGCTTCATTCAGAATAATTTTGTCAAGACGGTCATCTTTAATATAAAGACATTTAATATCTTGTCCGCCAATATCAAGAATAAACGAAACATCCCGAACAAAATGACGTGCTGCACGAAAATGAGCCAATGTTTCGACTTCGCCTTCATCAATACCGAGAGCCGCCCGAAGCATCATTTCGCCGTAACCGGTCACACAGGAATTTTTGATCGACGCTCCCGGCGGTAACATTTCGTACACTTCGGACACAATACCAAGAACCGTCTTGATCGGTTCGCCTTCGTTGGAACCATACCATGTTTTCAGGATTCGGTTTTGATCGTCGGTTAAGACGGCTTTGGTGGTGGTGGAACCGGCATCAATTCCCAAAAAAAGATCGCCGTAAGCGGTTGCCGGTTCGGCGCGGTCTGCTTTCAATTCGGCATGACGTAACGAAAAATTGTCAAAGTCTTCTTGGGAAACAAACAACGGCGGTAATCGATCTGTTTCTTTGCCGTGTTCCTGTTTCATTATGGCATGGATTCGTTTTCGAAGTTCGTCTGCGGTGGCGGTTTCATTTTTGTTCGAGAGCAACGCGGCTCCCAGCGCAACAAAATAATGTGCATTTTCAGGATGAATGGTTTGTTCCGGTGACAGATTAAGTGTTTCAGCAAAACGTTTACGAAGTTCCGGCAGAAAATACAGCGGTCCGCCAAGAAAAGCGACATGTCCCCGAATCTTGCGTCCGCACGCCAAACCGCCGATGGTTTGATCGACAACCGCTTGCAAAACACTGGCGGCAATATCTTCTTTTCGTGCGCCTTCGTTCAGCAACATGGTCACGTCCGACTTGGTGAAAACTCCGCAACGTGCGGCGATGGGATAGATAGTTTGATATTGTGTTGCAAGATTGTTGATGCCGACGGCATCGGTTTTAAGTGTTACGGCAATTTGATCGATGAACGCTCCCGTGCCGCCGGCGCAAGTTTCGTTCATCCGTTGGTCGATACTTCCTTCGAAAAACGTGATTTTGGCGTCTTCGCCGCCGAGTTCGATGACCACATCGGTTTGCGGAATGAATGTTGTTACGGATTCAACACCGGCAATCACTTCCTGTACAAACGGGATTCCGAGTTTTTGCGAAAGACCGATTCCCGCCGAACCGGTTATTGCAACAGTAAAATATTTGTTACCGATTGTGGGCAATTCGGCTAAGAGATTGTACAGTGTTTGAAATACGTCAGCGTAATGCCGGGAATATCGTGACCAAACGATTTGTTGCTGTTCGCCGTCGAACAAAACAACTTTTACCGTTGTCGAACCGATATCGAGTCCCAGTTGTAACGAGTCCGTTGGTTTATCGTAAAAAGTAATCATGCCGGTTAGCCGTACCGTCTGCGGTACGCGGAATTGCCGATGTTTTGCAAGAATTGCAATATTCTAATCAATTCCGGCAGCATTTCAAGGTAACAGTCTGTTTGTTTTTTAAAGTTGGCGTCTCTGCGTACAATCTTACTCAGGACAATACAAATCCGGTGATCCGGTTTACGCCGGTAGATTTTAAGTTAAAATGGGCGGATACGGAAAATATTCGCAAAATGCAACTGCTTGTTTTAATTTGCGGGCAGAAGACGAAAAGAATCAAACGGTCAATTGTTTTGGTATTGAACTATGAACTATGAACTATGAATTAAAACAACTCCGAAGGAGTTTCATTTGGATAACCCCGTGCAAGCGGAGCGCAGCACGGGGTAAATAATCACGAATTTACCGGAACTCCGAAGGAGTTCAATTTTGATGTTTGTGGTTACGGTGACAAAGTTAATCCTTTTTTATTGAACTCCTACGGAGTTCTCGTTTTGTTTGTACACTTAACCCCGTGCTGCGCAGGCTTGCACGGGGTTATCCAAATGAAACTCCTTCGGAGTTATTTTACGGAAATTGTTATCCTGACTTTATGAAACAACTAATCCATATTGATTGAAACAGCAATGAAAATAATAAAAACTGTCAAGGGCGATTTATTGGATCAAAAAGTTGACGTGATTGCGAACGCTTGGAATCGCAATATTATTCCTTGGTGGTTACTTTTGCCGCAGGGAATTTCAGGAGCGATTAAGCGTTACGGCGGATATGAGCCGTTTCGGGAACTTGCACGATCCGGTTCTATTCCTCTTGGCGGAGCGGTTCATACTTCGGCGGGAAAATTGCCGTTTCGCGGTATTATTCATGTTGCAGGAATTAATTTGCTCTGGTTTGCAACAGAAAAATCAATCCGGTAATCTGTTCGTTCCGCATTACTTTTGGCAACAGAAAAATATTATCACTCTATCGCCTTTCCACTGATCGGAGCCGGAACCGGCGGATTTTTAGAACAAAAAACGCTCGACATCATCCGTGATGAATCAGAACAGTCCACGTTCGACGGAGAAATAATTATTATACAATATGAGAAAAAGTCAGGTCAACCAAAATAGAATGTCATCATTGGCAGTATTGAACGTAACTGTCTATTTTCATTTTGGGTTTTTTATAAATTTTTCGTCATGTTATTTCGTTTCAGAAAAAATAATTCCTCAATATACCCTTTTCACTTGAATTTTCGGTTTTCTTTTTTCTTTTATGAAGCAATCAGATCGCCTACCTGATGACTCCATAAAGGGAAAAAGAAAAACAAATATTCTAAAAACAACATGAATATCCCACTTAATATAATAGTACGTTTTTTCATATTGTTCCCCTCATTAGCGGTTATTGAGGAACAAGAGTCCGGCGTAACCGACAACTCGGCTGGTATCACCGGATGATTCGGCACTGGTTGTATAACCGACTTCTTCAACCCGATTCAGTTTGCCAAGATGACGAAGCGTTTCCATTGCAAAAACTGTTGGAACAATACCGCACATCGAAATTTGATTTTCGTGAACAACCTCCAACGCATGTTCCGGTTTCGATTTTTTAACCGCTTCCTGAATCGCCGACAACGCCACACGGTCAACACGGCGCGTTGTTGCTTCGTTGGCGTAGTGGTTCATGTCGGATGAGATGATCAGCAAAGGCATCTCGGACGGCGGAAGCATTTTCAAAAAATCAGCAAATTGAGCGGCTCCCTGCCGGATCATTTCCCACGACGAAATCGCCATAATGAGACCAACAATCCGCGTTTCCGGCGCAAGTTTGGCAAGAATCGGAAGTTGAACCTCAATCGAATGTTCCTGCTCATGAGCCGCCGCGTCAAAATCAAATAACTCTACCGCATGAATCATTGATTCGGCAAACGCAATATCCGATTCGACATTGCGACCCGGTAAATTCCAAATCCGATTCGGCGCAATCGCCCAGTCAATTCCGGTGCCGCGATGTTTCGGAGCCAAAATGATGACCCGCTTCGGAATTTCGGCTTGAGCCAACGTCTGAGCCGCGAGCCGACCGGAATACCGCCAACCGGCATGAGGAATTAAAACGGCAGAACAAGATCGCCGCTTGGTCGAAGCACCCCGCAACATTCGCTCCAACTCCTTATTCATCGGGTCGGCTTGAGCCGGATAAAACGACCCGGCAACCGCCGCAGAACGACTTTCGGCTCCAAGATTCGGCTTTGAAATAGAAGTCAGGAAAATATTGGAAGTAGTGGAAACCGTTTCAAACGAAATAATTTCACCCAAATCAGGATCGTCAATCTCCAAAAAATGAATGCAATTTTTCAAAATCTCTTCGGCATCCCGATTCGAATCGAATTGAACAACCCAACCTCGCGGTGTGGAAACCATCAAACTGCGGTAAGCCGAATCAACTTGACTGAGATCATTCCGGTTGGCGTTGCCGTGAATGGTCGGATCCCAAAGAACCATCACATCAATAGCCGCGTTCCGAATTTCCTGAATTGTTGCCCCAAACCGTTCGACATTGCGCCCCAAAACACGGAGAAGTTCAATGAGCGACGCCTGAAACTGAACATCAGGACGAACCGAAATCTTGGAACAAAGCAAAGGCGGACGATCCGGCAAATAAAACGTCAACGCAATACCGGAGACATTGCCGTCGAAAAGTCCGGGAAAATAACTTGCCGGAGAAACCCCTTCCACCATTCCGCGAAATGTTGCCATGCAGACGTTTCGGATTTCTTCCAATTCAAGCAACGTAGGACCGGCAGCACGGGAACCAAGCCGATTGAATTTGGCAGCGAAAATCATTTCGTTTGCCGTTTTTTTATCAATATTTTCCGTCGCAGCAAGAGGACCGCGTATTGCCCGCCCTTCAAAGGTATGCAGCAACGATCGATCGTCCAGCCACGCATCGGTTGGCAAACCGGCTTTGCGGCAGACGGCTTCCCAAAACGTTTGGGCATCCATTTCGTATTCGAGAGCAACACCGGGGAGCAGCAAACCGCGATTACCGCCGCGTGCAATTTGTACTCCGTGCCGACCGATTTCAACGGCATTGATTCGGTCGTGACCGCGTGCCGCAACACGTTTCATTCCCCAGAGCAACCAGATTTCCATTTCGAGTTCAAAGAGTTCGGCGGCGGCAATTGGTGAAAAACGCGGGTCATCTTTAGCGGCATGAATTGTTGCCTGCTCAACTGCGTCGCCGAGCGGGATTTGATCGGAAAGCGTTCCCATACAACTCCGCAATTCCCCGTCCCGCTTGAGACTGACAAACGCTCCAAGAAGCGGAATCGCCGCAATCTCAGGAATCTGCTCTGAAATTCGCACGCCCCGCGTATTCGTAACAATGGACGCAATACGGCGACCAACCGCATGAAATAACGCAATCTGCTGTTGCTCTGAAAGATAAGGCTCCGTCATGAAAGTTCTCGGATTGGGATTGGTGGGATTGGAATTGGAATTGACAAGTTGGTCGGATTTCAAAAGAACGGAAACGTAAATGCCGGTAAATAAATAAAGCATTCGTTATCCCCAACCAACAATAGAAAAAATTCTACACGCACCCCATCTTTTTTTCAAGGTTCTGCAACAAATCCGTTTGGTCTTTGCTTGTTATACCCCACAGTCATAAACGCATTCGCACAAGGTTAGCGACGGGGGCTTGC
>JAISQH010000452.1 GCA_031274385.1 Planctomycetaceae bacterium
AACCGGCTCCGAACAGCCACGCATAACCCCATTGGTTCTCGTGCATTGCCAACATCAACAGTCCCGGCGTCAACAAAACCAGACCGATCAGGTCAAGATTACGAACGCTCCAAAAACGATTGAACTTAAAAAAAAGTGCCAATATGATCAGCGTGGACACGTAAAACCATGTCGTCGGAAGCATCTCATATTGAAAAAAGGAAGTCGGCATTGATAGAATGAAAACAAAAACAACGCGGTGAATCGTCGCAAACTTTTTTCACCACAAAAAATAAAAATTCACAAAAAATAAAATCACAGTCAATCAGTCAATCAGTTTAATCATAGTTCAGACATTTTTTAGTTAAACATACCATTTCGGCAATGCAAGTTTCGCAACTTTTGTACAAAATGTCGATGCTTGCTGGAATGTTGAAGTTGAAGTTGGGCAGGTTACTTTTAATTGGAATTGGACTGTCTTTAGTGAGATTAAATTTGAAATCGTTCCTAATTTTCGGAACAAGACCGGTTCGGAAGTGTACGTTTTGCCGTCACTTGAAATCGTAACGTTAACCGTGCCAAGTGAAAAAGTAACTGTCTATTTTCAATTAAGTCTTTTAAATTGAAACGATAAAGTAATATTGATATTAGTCGCGCTAGCGACGTGTATACATCATGTCGTCGCTGCGCGACTGTTGAAAAATAAAAATGAATCTGCAACGGATATCTCAAAACAAAAAAAGTAAAGTTTATTGACGCATGATTGCTAAAATAGACAGTTACGTGAAAAACTGTCAAGTAATTCTCCAGTATTTTTGTCGGTTTTTGTTGAGGATGAAACAATCAATTCGTACTGATAGTAACTCCCGATTTTCCAAAGTTTCGAAACATAATTTTTTGAAATTTTTCATGGTGATTCTCCATCGGCAATTTTTGGCTCGATTCTGCGGACAAGAAACAATTGCAACAAGTGTACCACAGATTCACGGAAAAAGATAGCAAAAAATCCCGATTTTCACAAGAGTTACGACTTCCGGTTCTTTTACTTCACCACTTAACGGTCACTTTTGATTTTTCAAGTTTGCGAGCAAAGACGCAAAGAGGCGGAGAAATTCATGGTTGGTTTCCACTTTCTTTGCGTCTTTGCACGCCAATTTGAATCTAATTTTATTTTATATCACTTGAGGGAACTTCTAAAAACTCTTTTTTAACCACGAAAAACACAAAAAAACACGAAAAGAACTTTTGTTATAACTTTTTTAATACAAACGATTTACAACAATTGTATTTTTTGTAAAATTTCGTGTGTTTCGTGGTTAGTCTCGATTTTTAGAAGTTGCTTAAAGGTTATCCAATTCATCTTACCAATCCTAAAAATCTTGTTCAGACAGTGGAGTGAGTATAGTGGACAGATACGTTCGATTTTGATAACATCTTTACAAAATCGAAATCGAATTCAAAATCCAACGTGAATTTTGGAACACTCCCCACTATCAACTCCACTAAAATGGAACAACGTACCGTATTGATTCAATCGCTTCACGATTCACCGCTTGAACTTGTTTTTGTTCTTTCCGGCGGCGGCTCTTTGGTTTTGGGCGATCTTTTAACTGTTCCCGGAGCCTCGCGAACCTTGATCGAAGCCACCGTCCCCTACGCCGAAGAATCGCTCCACCGTTACATCGGACGTGTGCCGGAACAATGTTGCTGCCAACGAACCGCACGCTATATGGCAATGACCGCGTTTCACCGCGGTTTACGCTACATCAAGAACAAAAAAGGAAAACATTCCTTCATTACCAACCCATTGAATCCCCTCTCCATTGACGTTTCACATGAAATCGATGATACCCGGTTTTACGCGAAAAATACGGTGGAGAAATTAGAAGAGGATGATCTGGATGATTATGCCCATTTAATGGGAGTTGCCTGTACCGCGTCGCTCGTTACCGACCGGGACAAAAAAGGGGATTACCGGTTTCATATCGCCACACAAACCCTGCACCGCACCATCGTCTTTTCACTCCAACTCACCAAAAACGCCCGAACTCGCCAAGAAGAAGAACGACTCCTCGCTGATACCATTCTCAACGCCATCGAAACAACCCGCCTCGAATCCGTCTCGCCAACCGTTTCGCCCGCCTTTTCAACTCCAAGCAATGAATCGGGAACCGGCGAACCGGGAACTCAAGGAACCAACTTGCCGCTCTGCAAAACCTTTGGTGCCGGAACCACGTCCCATTTTCCGATTCGTGAAGTCCTGCCGCTTGACCTGAAACCGGGTGAAACCATTCAAGGGAAACAAGTCATCGGTTCGCCGCCGTTGGTGGAACTGTTTTTTGGTAAAGTGCAGGCTGTTCTCTGGAAAAACGGAGCCATTCAGTATTTCAAATTACATCCGCCCCTCCCTAAACAACAACCCGCGTCAACCGATTACAACCGGCTGCAACAAAATGAATGGACACAAGCCATTTTTCCCGGTTCGTTCAATCCGATTCACAAAGGTCATTTGGAAATGATCGGGATTGCAGAACAACGTCTGGGAAATCAGGTGGCGTTGGAGATTTCGATTCAGAATGTGGACAAACCGCCGCTGGATTACATCGAATTAGAATACCGGCTCCACGAAATCGAAAAAACCCGACCCGAACAAGCCGTCTGGTTCACCCGAACTCCCCTCTTCGAAGATAAATCCGAAATCTTTAGCGGAACAACCTTCATCGTTGGAGCCGATACCTTGCGGCGATTTGCCAATTTACAATTTTATCACGAAAATACGCATCAATTACATGATGTTCTCCGGTTGATTGCGTTCCACAATTGCCGTTTTCTGGTTTTTGCACGGCAAGGGCATCGCGGTATTGAGTCGCTCGAAACAATGAATATCCCGGATATGCTGCGAAGCCTCTGCGACGAAATCCCGCCAACAACCTTCGCAATGAATATCTCCTCCAGCGACTTCCGCCGAAATGAATTCTGAAACCAAAAATATAATCGAATTGTAACAATTTCAAAAGTCCGGTTTTCAAATGAAATCTAAAATCATATTTCCCATTATGAAAAAGGGAATAAGGGAAAATAAAGGTACAGAATATTATACTCCGTTGCTACTAAGTTTTTTTTTGGAAAATATTATAAAAACAAGAGTTTTGAGGAATTAATTTTTTTGAAACGGAATAACATGACGAAAAATTTATCAAAAAGATTAAAATTAAAATAGACCGTTACCAAATAATATAAAAAATACGGTTCTCCCGCGAACTCGCGGAAAAACCAAAAATACACGAAAGATGTTGCGCGCAAAGACACAAAGAATTTGATGTTTTTGCACGCAACATTATTTTGTTACCGTTGACCGTTTAGGATTGCCCAGAAGGGGTGGAGGCGGTCACTTCGGGTTCGGGCATCTTCCAGAATCACCGCAATGTCCGGCTCCACAAAACCGTTAGGCGGTTGGAACGATTTGCTGCCAACACGAATCGTTGTCTTGGCATTGAAATCAATCATCTCCGGCGTTAGAAAAATCTGAACATTGGAAATCTTCGGCGCAATATCAATCTGGACACTGTTGCCGGCTTTGAGCAACTTCGAACGCACCGAAATCGTTTTCGGTGTGTCTTTCTCCTGCCAATAAAGCGGATCCGTAACATAATCCGGTTTATCCTTATCAAGTTGGTTCATTTCAACCCACCAGAAAAAGGAATCCCAAGCCCGCATGGTATTGGCTTCAAATTCAGGCGGCGTGAAATTCCGTTGCCGTAATTTCATCCATTCAAAAAGGTTCAAAATCTCGTCCGAAAATCCCTCCACTCCGCGTCCGATGTACCGAACCGCCGTCAAATCAGGAACATGATGTTGCATGGCAAGATTTCGATTCAAAAAAGGCGCGTTGAATTGCCATTTTGGTTGGTTCCCGATTCCTTCCAGTTCGCCCCAGACCAGATACAACGGGACATATCGAACGTTATCTCGGTAGGCGTTGATATATTTTGACGCGACGGCGTTGAACGGCATGGCTCCAGCCCAGAGATCGGGGTGAGCCAGAGCAATATCCCATGCTGCCGTTCCTCCAATTCCGTGACCGGAAAGGAAAACGCGGTCAGTATCAATATTGAAACGGCGAAAGACATCCCTGAGCGAATAAAGAACCGCAGCGTGCGCCAACGCGGAAAAATCATAATCGAGTTGTTTCATTTCGGGCGGGTTCCAATCCGGCGCAACAACAATAAAGCCGTTCCGTGCGGCGTGACCGTAACGTTCCTTGCCGCGCCACGAACCAGCCCACCAGTCCAGCATCATTTCCGGCGTTTGCGTTGCGCCGTTTAACGCAACAACAACCGGATAATGCCGATTCGGATCATATTCCGGCGGTAACTGCACCACGTAACGGATTTTGTCAACCGTTCCAAGAATCGGATTATCAATTTCAAAAGAATAGAAGCCGGGTTGTTCTTCGTTCGGCGGCGGCAACTCGTTTTTAGGCGGTTTGAGATGAGCAAGCATTCGGGCAATCAGATCGGGACGGGAGGATTCCAACGTTTTCAACTTTTCGAGAATTGTTTTCCGGCGAAGATCATCATTGCCGCTTTGCAGATATTCGACGATCAACCTGCGAGTTTCGGGAAGAGTTGCGGCGACAGCCAGACGGCGGTTATCGGCGTTGGAACCGGCAAACCAACCTGTTATTCCAACCGCTAATTTTTCAGTGTCGGAGAGTTCTTTATCCTGAGCGTAAAGTTGAAAAGCGGCAAGACGGTCAATCGTATTGAAACTCAATTCCGCAGTAATCTCGTCCAGAATCGCCGGAATAGGTTCCTTCTTTTCATCACCGGGTAATTTTTCATATAATAATTTTAACGCGGTAATGATTTCGTCGCGTTTTTTTTCAAAATCGTCAAAACGCAGTAACATTCGCCGTACCGACATGAACAATTGTTCCGGCAGATTTTCGTCTTGTTCGAGAGTTTGCAGGGCTTGCCGGACGAAAACAAATTGACCGGATTTCCAACGGAGTTCCAATTCGTCGAGCCGACGCTGATATTGTTGTTGCCGGATCATTCGAAAGACGGAGGCGAGACGTTGTTTGATTTCGGGATCATCTTTCCAGTCGTCCAAAATTCCGTACAGTTCCTCTGCGGCATTTTCCAAAAGTTTCCCCTGAAGATAGAATCGAACCAACCGGATACGGGCTTCGGGATTTTTCGGATCGATTTGATTCATTAAAATCGGCGTCAACTGCTCGCGCGGCAGGGCGTTTGTTGCGAGTCGCATATCCCAGACGAGGGGTTGATTATTGATATGGATACCGCGAATCCGCACATATCGCGGAGTTAATTCGGTGATTGCCTGCGAAAAGAGTTCGACGCCGCCGTAATGCCGGACTTGGAGCAACCGTCTTCCGAAAGAATCAAATCGGGTGCTGTTATCAAATTCTCCGAGAACATGGAGATTCAAACCTTCCTGCGAATACCTGAGTCCGGTTCGAAACGTTTCGAGGGTTTCGGAGGTTTCTTCGGGCAGATGGCTGATGTTGTATTTCGGAACAAAGACATACCGCAAACCGTCGTCCACCACCACAATCAATTTCGCTTTTATTTTCCCTGCATCTTCCGCTTTCTCATCCACTCGCGTGAGTGTCGTATGTTTTCCTTCCAACACCCGCCCGTCTTTCAGGACAATTTTGACTGCCCAAAGCGGTGCCGCAGAAAAAGCGAAAAAAAACGCCAACAAAAACAATAAAACAAAACGGAAAAAACGGGTCATGGTTGATAATGGAAGATATGATAATGGAAGACAATTGAAAGAATGAAGCCGGAGGTTTGATTTTTTCGGCAAATTATTCCAGCAAATTTTTTTCGGCTAATATTATTTCTTCAATCATTTTAACAGAAAAGCGGTGTGGATACGAGTTGGTAGGGGCGGTTTTGAACCTTGTTATACCCCACAAGTCGCGTTAGCGACGGGGGCTTGCCCCCGAAATAGGAATCGACGGGGTTTTTTCCCTTAAATTGATTGCGGACACAAGCGTATGAAAAGAATCAATCATTTCGGGGCAAGCCCCTGTCGCTAAATGTGTTTTTTCAATTTTGCAATGCCGAGAAGAAATTCCTCAATGGTTTTTAAATTTAACGCGGGGAACAAGCCCTGAAAGGGCGCAATATCATAGCGTAGGGCAACGCCCCATACATATTAACTTAAGCGTTTATTTTATCCTGTAGGCAAGGTAGGCAACCTAATTGAAAATTTTCAATTGTCAATTAAATTATGACCTCGTCAAATTGAAAAAAAACATAGCACTTTTTTCTTCCTGTAAAAAATAAATCGATAGGCAACTTCTAAAAACTCTTTTTTAACCACGAAAGACACAAAAAAACACGAAAGAATTTTTGTTATCATTTTTTATGATCACCGATTGACAGCAATTGTATTTTTCGTGAAATTTTGTGTGTTTCGTGGTGAGTCTCGGTTTTTAGAAGTTCCCATTCATTTTTGTTTTTTCATAGCCGCGCAGCGACGGCATTAGACTTGTTCCCAAACTTAAAAAAGAGTGTCATGGGGTTTTCGTTTTGTCAGCAGATGATCAGATTTTACAGATTTTCATCAAAAACGAATCTGTAAAATCTGTAAAATC
>JAISQH010000464.1 GCA_031274385.1 Planctomycetaceae bacterium
TTTTAATTCATCGTACAAACCGAACACATTATTAAAAGTTTTGCGAACTACGGGATGTTAATAATACCTTTACAAAAATAATTCACAAAAACATGATCTTTATGACTGCCGAAAGTATAAATCTGTTGACAAAACTAAAATATCCTCTTTGTGTTCTTCGTGCCTTTGTGCGCAAATTTGAAAAACAAAAGAGACAGTTACGGTGAAAAGAGTATAGGAAAATTTTACAAAATCCGAAATCATCCGCAAAAAACGAATCTGTATCCTCTGTAAAATCTGCGGACAATAACAAAGGAGAAACCAAAGAAAAAAATGGAAATATCACCTAAATCATTTGAACTTTCCAAACAATCATTACGTCATGCGATTCAGTCAAAACCGGACGTTCATCCTTTTGACAAGGAAACATGGAGTTTGGCGATTTGTTCCCGACTGAACGGGTTGGATTTTTTTCAATCCGCCCGTAATAGGAATCGTTTAATGATTTATCTGAGTTTTGGCAACGAAGTTCGAACTCTTTCATTTCTATCTGACCTGTCCGATTCCTCTGAAACATCGCTTGTAGTTCCGTTTTGCGAGGACGACGAGATTGTTCCGGTTCGGATTTTTTCTCGGAACGATCTTATTGCGGGGCGTTTTGGTATTTTGGAGCCAAAACAAGAGGTTCGGAACAATCCCGACCGTCTGGTAACACCGGAACAACTTGATCTGGTTCTTGTTCCCGGTCTTGCATTTGATTGTTCAGGTCATCGGCTTGGGCGCGGCAAGGGATATTACGACCGGTTCTTAGCCCGATTAACTCCAAACACTCAACGAATTGCTCTGGCGTTTGAATCTCAGATTGTTGAACATGTTCCGGTTGACTCTTGGGATCAGCCCGTTTCGATCATCATTACGGAAAACCGGATTCTCCGTAATAATTCGGAAATAACCTAACCCAAAAGACTCTTTCATATTATTCCGCACAATGGCACAAAGGATACTTTTTCCTATTCTGTTCCTTTTTTATTTTTTACAGGAAGAAAGAAAGCAGGAAGATATTGAATACACGATAAAAATATTCTTTCACTTTCTTCTACCTGTAAAAAACAAAAAAGACCGTTGCAAGAATTTCTTTGCGTCTTTGCGCGCAATAATCGTTGGCAAGTTTTCCGTTTTCGCCGAGTCCCCCTTTATTTTGGCGGAAATGGATGTTAAAATATTGTGGAAAAAACATAAAGTGTCGGGTTACAGCGAATTTCGATTGACCGCCCCCCATTTTTGTAATTGTTTATTTTGTAATGCATCGGTGTTTGCGATATTTGTGAACATTTAACCAATTTCTATTTATTATGACAAAAACAATATATTCACGAACAATTGAAACTCCGCGCCGTGATGCGGCATATCGTCCTGTTGCAGAGCGGTTGAAACATTATTACGAATTTCGGATTCCGTTTGACAATGCGGAAATGACCGAGCAAGCGGGGCGTTGCATGACTTGCGGAATTCCGTTTTGCCACAACGCCGGTTGTCCGCTTGGCAATCCGATTCCTGAGACAAATACACTCATTGCAGAAGGGCGGTTGCGTGAAGCCTGCGATTTATTGCACGCTCACGATAATTTTCCTGAATGGACAGGTCGGCTTTGTCCGGCATTGTGCGAAGCGTCGTGTGTTCACGGAATCAACAATGAGTCTGTTACTATCCGGCAACTCGAATTGGAAATAACGGAGTTGGGTTGGAAGGAAGGTTGGATTGTTCCGCAGCCGTCTGCTACAAAAACGAATCGCCGGATAGCAGTGATCGGGAGCGGTCCGGCAGGTCTTGCCGCGTCACAACAACTCGTTCGTGCCGGTTACGATGTTGTTGTGTACGAAAAATCCGACATGCCCGGCGGTATTTTACGATACGGTATCCCTGATTTCAAATTGGAAAAGTACGTGATTGACCGGAGACTTCAGCAACTTCGTGATGAGGGAGTTCGTTTTGAAACCAATGTCTCGGTTGGCGACGATATTTCGCCGCAATATCTGAAACGGCAATTTGATGCTGTTGTGTTGACCGGTGGAGCGATGGAACCGCGTAACCTGAATGTTCCGGGTCGCGAATTACCGAACATTTATTTTGCAATGGACTATCTTATTGCGTCAAATCTTGCGGTTAAATCGGAACAGCGCAGCACGATTGACACAAGAGGCAAACATGTTGTGATTCTTGGCGGCGGTGATACCGGAGCGGATTGTCTTGGTGTTGCGCTCCGACAAGAAGCGGCGAGTGTTGTCCAATTCGAGATTCTGCCGAAACCGCCGGAATTTTCCAATCCGGCAACACCCTGGCCCCGCTGGCAACAGATTTTACGTACAGGAACGTCGCATAAAGAAGGCGGTTCAAGGCGTTGGAATATTTCGACGAAACAATTTTTGAACGAAAAAGGAAAACTAACCGGTATTGAAGCGGTTGAAGTTGATTGGCAAAGCGGCAAACCGGTTGAAAAGCCGGGCAGTGAATTTAAGGTGAATGCGGATATAGTGCTTTTGGCACTTGGTTTTGTGCATCCGAAACACGATTCACTGTTGAGTTTGTTTGAAGTCGAATTGGACGCACGCGGTAACGTTAAAGTTGATCCTGTAACAATGATGACCAATCAACCCGGTATTTTTGCCGCCGGAGATATGCAAAGCGGCGCATCATTGGTTGTCCGATGTATTCAAGGCGGCAGACTGGCGGCTCGCAGTGTCGATGAATACCTGATGGGAACAAGCGATTTGCTGGTTGTACCGCCAATTTAATGTAACTTCATAGACTCACTACTCTTAAAATTCGTAACTGTTCACAAATAAGAAATGTAACTGTCTCTTTTATTTTTTAAGGATTGCGCGCAAAAACGCAAAGAAGTTCAAGGTTAGACTTGTTCTGTTTTTGACAGTGTTCATTATTTTATTTTACTCAAGGAAGATTTTTATAACTTCATGTTATAAAAAATTTGTAAATTAATTTGTTTCATTTTTTCGTGAAATATCGTGTTTTTTGTGGTAGAATCTCATTTCTAAAAGTCATTTAAAACGAAAAATATAACAATTATTCGTTTGTTGAAAGACAAGCGGCAGTTAAATTATGAATTCTCCGATTTATTCGAGTCTTGCATCTGACGATGATCTTCGTGAAATTCTGTTCATGTATGTTGAAGAAATGCCGGAACGAATTGTCCGGTTTCAACAGGAATTAGCGGCACGAAATTGGTCGGAATTGTGTATTGCGGCACATCAACTCAAAGGTTCCGCCGGAAGTCACGGATTTGCCGAAATCAGTAACACGGCAGCAGAACTTGAAACAGCACTCAAAACAAAACAACCGGAAGAACAAATCACCAATACTGTACAACTATTACTCGATCTCTGCCGCCGTGCCGCAGTGGAACCGTAAAACGTAAGGAACCGGAAAAATGATGAACGAATATGAAAAACTGAATGTGGTTGCTAAATTGTTACGTGAATCGAAGCGAGTATTGTTTCTTACCGGAGCGGGGATTTCTGCGGACAGTGGTTTGCCGACGTATCGCGGAGTTGGCGGATTGTACAATCAGGGGCAAACAGAGGAAGGATACTCAATCGAAGAATGTCTTTCCGGCTCCATGTTTCGCCTGAAACCGGAAATCACTTGGAAATATATGTTTCAACTAGGTATAGCCATTGCCGAACATCAACCGAATGACGCCCACCGGATCATTGCTAAATGGGAAAAACAGTTTGCTTCAAAGGGCGGCAAGGTCGTTGTTGTTACGCAAAATATTGACAGTTACCATCGTGCTGCGGGATCAAGAAATGTGTACGAATTTCATGGTTCGTTAAGAACTTTGTTTTGTACGAAATGTTCCTGGTCGGAAGAATTTGAGCCGGACGCAAGTGTGTCGGATCGGCTTAGGGAATTACAAAAAACGTTGCCGCCTTGTTGTCCGAAATGTCAGGCGGTGATTCGTCCTCGTGTTGTTTTGTTTGAGGAGATGCTCCCGCTCCACGAAATCGAGGAATTTCAGTACGAATTTGACGAAGGAAACGGTTTTGATCTGGTTTTTTCAATTGGCACATCGGCGATGTTCCCTTATATTACCGTACCGGTACGAACTGCGGCATTGAAAAATGTTCCAACAGTTGAGATCAACCCTGTTGAAAGCGATTTGTCACATTATGTTCAAATTCATCTCCCAATGCGAGCCGCCGAGGCATTGCGGGAAATCGAAAAAATAATTTGAAACAAAAAAAAGCAATATAAAAATGATACACTTAATTCCTGTTGATTTTACTCTTTCAACAAAACCCATTTTCAAAATGATTCCGTGGAAACGGTTTAGAAGATAGAAAGAAAGTACAAAAATGATTCGACTACGTAATAGTGTGACACGTAATACTTATTGGTCGAGTGCATAAAAAGTAACTGTCTATTTTATTTTTTAAGGATTGCGCACAAAGTAACTAAAACAACTCCGTAGGAGTTTAATTTTGATAACCCCGTGCAAACGAAGTGCAGCACGGGGTAAGTGTACAAACAAAACAAGAACTCCGTAGGAGTTCAATAAAAGGTGATTTATTTTGGGACGGTGTGTCATGGAACACCAAACATCAAAATTGAACGTAACTGTCTATTTTGTTTTTCAAGTTTGCGCGCAAAGACGCAAAGAAATGGGTCGTTAGTTTCAACTTGTTCTATTTTTGATCGTGTTTATTTTTAATTTTATTCAAAGGAACTTCTAAAAACCGAGACAAACCACGAAACACACGAAATTTCACGAAAAATACAATTGCAGTCAATCATTTATCGTAAAAAAGTTGCAACAAAAATTCTTTCGTGTTTTTTTGTGT
>JAISQH010000549.1 GCA_031274385.1 Planctomycetaceae bacterium
TATTAATATTGATTTAGATACAAATTATTTCAATGCGTATGATAGCACAGGGCAACCGCAAGGGTTGCCCCTACGAAAATATCGATCAATTAAAATAGCAGATACGAAGAAAGAAATTAAAGAAGGTTTCTACCGTGTATTTAACATCTTCCTTCTTTCTGTGAAACGCCGTTGAAATTTTTTTTGAAATTTAATACAGAATTAACAAATTCTTAATATGTACTTAAAATAAGGTGATTACAATAACACGCGAACACGGCAAAGAACCGGAAATGTAATGTTTCATTTGCACTCAAAGAAGATTTCGTGGTGAAATGAGGAAATGATTGATTCCCTTAAAAAAATCTAAAATTTAATATAGAATTAACAAAATCTTAATATGTACTTAAAATACGGTGATTAAAATAACACGCGAACACGGCAAAGAACCGGAAGTCTATCACCGTGAAACTTTCGGAACGTTTGTAAAAAAAATTAAAAATTTTCCTAACTTTCAAGGAGAAAAACCATGAAAAAGACAACAATTCTTGCAACTAAAAACGGTTTTACGTTGATTGAACTGGTGGTTGCGATGGCGATGATTGGTATTATGATCGGTTTGCTGTTTCAGACAGTTTAGCCGGTCAATACGAAAACCATTGTAACACGATAACCTCTAACCATTTTACCATTCAGAATACGATGAAAACAACACGGCGCGATTTTTTACGTTTAACCTCTTTAGGATTAACGTTACCATTGATTCCGGCAATCCATGCCGGAGAACAGAGTCAAGAGTGGCGATTCGGTATTATTCCCGATACGCAATGGAAAACCAACATGGATGCTCCGTTTTACGGTACAGCAATTCATGTTATTGACGCGATCAATGCTGAGATGATTCGGCAAAAGGTGGATTTTGTTCTCGAAGTCGGCGATCTGGTTGAGGAAGCTTTTAGCGAGGCGTTCCAAACCCGGGCGCAACACAATAAAGTTCTTAATGAAACGGGAATCAAATTCTATCCGCTTCGCGGCAATCACGACAGCCGTAACCATATTACTCCCATTCGATGCAGTACGGCAGTTGCACAATACAAGTCGGCGTTTCCCAATCTTCCCGGAACTCCCGGTAACAACGGAAGCAGCCCTGACTTGCCCAACGCCGCAGGAATGACTTACTCGTTCACGCACAAAAACGGCAAGTTTTTGTTACTTGATACATTTCCTCTTGTTGAGGACGGTTCCGAAGACGGAAAAGCGTACAAGATTGGCGATTACCTGACGTGGATTGATACGGAATTATCGAAGAAAGATCATCAGTTTGCCCTTGTTTTTGCACACAAAGACCTTTTGGGACAAAATCACAAGGACAATGTTTTTAGCGATGACAAGACGAATCAGGATTCGTACCCTGAAACGCAAAATGCTTTTTTTGCAACATTGCAACGGCATGGAGTCAAAAATTTCATTTGCGGACACGATCACATGTATCATCGTTCCCGGATTAAGAGTCCGAATGGCGAGTCTGAAGTTCAGCAGATTATTTGCGGCAGTGCCGCGCACAAATTTTATCTGCCGGAACCGCCGTTTCTCGAACGGGAAACATCGTTGGTGAAAGAGTTGAATCGAATCGGTTTTTTGATTGTCCACGTCAACGGCGAACGTACTAAAATTGACTATTATTCGGCGGAACCATTTGGTCTGGAACCTGCCTCGCCAAATTGGGAACGCCGCGATTCATTCAGCAATCTTCACATCGCCAGAAACACCTTTTGAAAAAAATCTGAAATTTAATACAAAATTAACAAATTCTTAATATGTACTTAAAATATCGGGTTTAGAATAACGCACGAACATTACAAAAAGCCGGAAATGGATCACCGTGAAACTTTCGGGGCGTTTGTAAAAATTAAAAATTTTTCCCAACCTTTAAGGAGAAAAACCATGAGAAAGACTACTGTTTTTAGTAACAAATTCGGGTATTGGAATATTGCCGCTGTTTTCGGTTTAATATTTTTCCTGTTACCAACGGCGTTTGCTCAAACAGCGAACCCGGAGAATCAACAAATCGAGAGTCCGCGTCCAAGTGCCGTTACGTTAAATGTTCCGCCGATCAAGGATTCATTTACGTTCCTTATTTTCGCGGATCGGACAACCGGAACACCGGAAGATATTTCTATTCTCAAGGATGCGGTAGTCGATGCGAATCGTCTTGCTCCTGATTTTGTAATGAATATCGGTGATATGGTTCAAGGTTACAATGCAACGGAGCAATGGCTCGAACAAATGAAAGAGTTCAAGTCCGTCATGAACGAACTGAAATGTCCTTGGTATCCGACACCCGGAAACCATGACATCTATGCAGGACGTTACGCAAAAGACTTGCCGAAAGAACAACACGAAAAAGAGTACGAAGAACATTTCGGACCGCTTTATTATGCGTTCGAGTACAAAAATTATTGGTTTATCGTTCTTTTTACAGATGAAGGCAATTCCGAAACAGGCGAAAAGAGTTTTTCGAAACCGGAATGTCAGGTGATGAGTGATGCCCAATTTCAATGGCTTAAATCCATTTTGAATAAGGCAAAAAACGCAGAGGGGATTTTCGTTTTTCAACATCATCCGCGTTGGTTGGGAGGACGTTACGGAAACGATTGGGACAAAGTTCATACTGCTTTTGTCGAAACAGGAAATGTGAAAGCCGTTTTTGCCGGGCATATTCACTGTATGACCTTTGATGAGAAAGACGGCATCAAATACCTGACGTTGGCAACAACGGGAGGAAAACTGAGTCGAATTGATCCTGCCGCAGGATTGATCCATGAAATCCATCATGTTTCCGTACGAAAAAGTGCCGAACCTGAAATCACTATTTTGCCGGTCAACTCGACACTTGATATAACAACAATGCCGACAAGACGACAAAATGAATTACCAAAAAACGAATTACCAACAACGAAACCGGAACAAAAACCGACAGAAGAAAAACCGGTTCAAGGAACGGTATTGTAAAAACGTTCGGAGTCCCGGTGCCTTCAAGATTTGGACGGCACCGGCTCCGTTCCTCATTTTTTCTGAAATTTAATACAGAATTAACAATTTCTTAATATGTACTTAAAATATCGGGTTTAGAATAACGCACGAACATTGCAAAGAGTTGTGTGGACTTTTTGCAAAACCAAAATGTAACCTTCAAATAATAAAAGAGTTACAACAACCATTTCCTATTTTGAAAGGAAAAGAACCGTGACAAAGTTTAGTATTGTTAATTTAGGCAGGGGGGGGGCTAGGGCATTTACGCTCGTCGAATTGCTGGTAGTCATTGCGATTATCGGCGTTCTGATCGGGTTGTTGCTCCCGGCAGTGCAAGCCGCACGCGAAGCGGCAAAACGAATGCAGTGTTCCAACAG
>JAISQH010000550.1 GCA_031274385.1 Planctomycetaceae bacterium
ATATCGAAGACGGCTTTGCGGTCAACGATATTGTCCGGCAACTGTTCGGGGTTACGAAAAGTCAAATCAGCAACCCGGTTTTCCGGCGGCAACACGGCGTTCAGGAAGTCAACAAGCAAGTCCTTATTTGCCTCCTCGCCGAAGAGTTTTTTGAATCCGAAGTCGGTGTAAGGATTGATATAACGGCTCATTTTAGTGAATAGTGAATAACGAATAGTTAATAGTGTTCGCAAGCGGAATCAAACCGTTTGATAGTGAATTACGCTTGCGAACTATTCACTACTCATTATACACTATTCACTAAATTCTACACCCTTCGCCGCAGTTGGCAAGATGAGATAAAGTACCCTATTTTCGGCAATTTGACCGTTTTTTTCAAAAATGACTCCTGATTATTTCGGATTTTGTGGAGTCTTCCCATTGTGGATTTTATCAATACCCTAAAAGATAACTGCCTATTTTAATCGTTGTCATTTATAACAATTATTGAGAATTTTTCGAGACAAAATAACATGACGAAAATTTTATCAAAAAAATTAAAATTAAAATAAACAGTTACATTCAACCATTTGATGAATCACAGTCGAATGAATCACAGTCGAAACATCTCGAACCATTCCTGCGGCAATCTATTTAAGGGCGAAGTCGTTTTGGGTAAATTAGTTTTAGGCGAATTGGTTTTGGGTTGCGGAATTTTGGTTTGATCGGTGAATTTGGCGTTGACGGTTCGTCCCGGTGTTCCCGGAGTAAGAAAGGAAATTTCCTTTTTGTTCGGATCAACCGTTACTCGGAAACCTTGAAGCAACGGACGTTGCAACGGCGGAATCAAGGCACGGAATCGTGTTACACCGTTTTGTTTATCGATTCCGAGCAACGCCGTCGAAGAAATCGTGGGTTGCCCCGGTATGTCTTCATTAAACATGACCGCAAACAGAACAACCGGAGTATTGGGCGGAACCCGAAGCAACCGATACCAATCGTCAATTCGTGCCGCTTGCGCCCAACATGGTTTTCCATCAACATCGTAAAGCATGATGGAACCCGTACCGACAGGACGAGCATGAATATTGACAACCGGACTCCGCCGTCTTTTGAAAACAACTCCGTCTTCCACTTCATCCGACGGACGAAGATTGACTTCTCCCGATTCCGTAAAATAAACGAGAAATTGATCTCCGAACAATTCAACATCAAAATCACAATCATGCCGCCGCGCCTGTCCGCGATATTTCAGTTCGGGCAACACGGCTCCGGTTCGTCTTCCCCAATCACCCACCGGTCCCAAAAGATCGCTTCTCGTTTGGAGATCGTAAACCCGTATCGTTTTCGATGTCCACGAAACCAAGCCTAACAGTCTGCCGTAATGGAATGACCGTACCATTGCTTCATGAGAAAGACCTTCAGCGATGGGATAAGTTGGAATCGACGGAATGGTTCCCGATTCCGTATCGTCCGTAAAAATCAACGCCCGGCGGCGTTTTTGGAATAATTCACGAAGATCGCTCAAATATAATTGGAACCCGTTTTCAGGATTGGAACCGGGTGAGGGATTGACATATTTCAGAAAAACGAGATTCGTTCCAAAGGCAAGGATTCCTCCATGCGGAATCCTGCCGGAAGCCAGTTCCTGACCAACAAACGGATCAACCGCAATCGCCTGATGAATATCCGAAAAGACCAGAAACAGATTTTCCCGATCACCGAAAATAGAACACGATGCCGAAGGAATTTTGCGTGTCCAAAGCGTTTGACCGGTCATCGGATCCAAGCCGTGAATCCGGTCTGAATCACGATAACAAACAATCTGCGGCGAAACAAACAACGATTCCTTAGGAAAACCGCGATCCGACTGCGAAGCGAAAACCTGAAAATGACCCAACGCAACAGAACCGGCAGTTTGCCGACTCGGAAGAGCAGTTGAAAGCGTTTTAGTCCAAAGAATTTTCGGACCTTTTTCCGAATCGCAACGGAATGTATCAAACGCAATCATTTCATTTTCCCGAACAAAAAGGAGCAGATGGTTGCAGCCTTTCAAATAAACAGTCTGATCAGAAAATCCGTAAGAATAATGACTGGAATTTTCGTTGAAAAAACCGTAATCCATCATGTCCGGGTAAATATCGGAAAGTTGACTTCGCCAGCGTTCTTCACCGAAACGGTCATAGCAAACAAGAAAAACATCCGGTTGAATAATCTCCAACGCGTAACTGTACGGCGAAAGGAACGGTTCGTAGGAACCTAAGAATGGCAGACGGTATTGTTGGTTCGCCGCAGTGGAACGATAACGATTTTGCGGTTGCGCCGCGCGGAGAATCCGGGCAACCGCTCCTTCCTTAGATGGTTCCAATGCCGCGTTCTTTTGCGGGTCATCTTCAATCAACACATCGCCCTCAGACCAATTCGCCAGCGTGAGTTCTTGTTCGTAAAATTTTTGGAACGAAGGTTTTTTCAAAATAGTCCGGTATATTTCCAGACCTTGTTCCCCGAACGATTTTTCAAGAATCCGGTAATAATAAAACGCATCGGCAATATTGTCTCGCGATTCCAAAAGAGCCGCAAGATATTTTGTCTTTTCAAAATCGAACGCCGAAGTTTGTAAAACCGGCGGCGATGGCGGTAACGATGACGTAGACGGCAATGAAGCAACAGCAGCAGAATCGGAAGAAGAATCGGAAGCCGGAGTTGGTTTTGGAGGATCGAAAAAACGAGCCGGAAGAAACCATTCCACCGGAAAATTCCATGCTGATTCCAATGCAATGAAAAATTGATGACGTTCATAATGTTCGCGCAAGACGGCTTGGGCTTGATCGGAGATCGGAACGGAACGGAACAATCCGGTGAAAACCTGCCAACTCCGTATTTCAGAAAACAACAACATCAATTCTTGTTCCCACCAAGGACGTAACAAGAGTTGATTTTTTACCGATTCGTTACTGCGGTTCCATTTCAGTTTCGGGAAAACCGAATCCGGTATTTTTTTGTCAATCAGTTGTTGAAAGATTGATTCGGCGACTTGGTTGATACGATTTTTGAGTTCAGGATTCTTGCTATTTTGCAGGGATTGTTCCAGAATTTTTCCCAAAATACGATGGAGTTGCGAGGAGAGTTCGGCGTCAACCGGCACTGAAATTGATTGATCCATTTCAAGATAAAAAACTTTTTGGAGCAAATCGGTCAGTTCGTCGGTCTTGCCGTTTTGCAACGCGCCTTGAGCAAGAACAAACAGGATTTCGCCGAGTTCTTCGGGAAATTCCGCTAAGGCTTCCAATTCGGAACCGGCGGATGACCAAGTTGAATAATCCTTTCGAATGGCTTCCAAAAGCGTTTTTCGAAGGCAATCCGCCGCGTGTTCGGAGTATCGGGATTGGAGAGAACGGCGAAACAACGCGATTGATTCGGCGATCTTTTTTTCGGCACGCCGGACACGTCCCAGTTGCAAAAGTCCTTCGGAATCATTCGGATCCGCTTCAAGCCGTGCTGTTGCCTCATTTTTCAGGGGTTCCAATTGATCGAACCCAATAAGACGAGTCGGAGTTTGCGAAACGAACCGCCCGCGCAACCCAATCAAATTACCAAGCGACAACTCCTCATACAACAACGAATCCTGAACAGGATCATCTGTTTCCTGACCGGTTGGAAGCGAAGGGAAACTTCCATTTCTCAGAAAAAACGGTTCCGCCAGAAAATCGGAATCCGGTTCGGGATTGTTTTTTAATTCTGCCGGTGCTGTTGACGAAGTTTGCGATATGAGTTGCGGGGACATCCATTCTATTGTTCCCTGATCCAAATCGATGATTCCCAGATAACCGTCCGTGAACGGCAAAAAATACCGGCTGCCGTTACGAACTCCGATGCCGTTCGGTTTGAGCGAACTCGGAAAACGAAGATGAGGTTTGGTTTTGTCAGCAACCGTTTCCGTAACGGACGATTTTGCCGATTGCGAAGGAAACGGCGGAGATTGCCGGATTGTTATTGTTGGTTGTGAAGGCGACAGCGAAAATTCCCAGACAGGTTCGCCGGATTCCATTTTCAACGCAAGCATGGATTCCGGCGTGACAATATAGGCAATCCCGTTTCGAATACAGGCAACATATAAGGCATTTTCCCGTTTCAGTTCTTTTTTTTGCCAAAGTAATTTTCCTGTTAAGAGATCAAGGCAATACAATGCCGGATCATCCGGCGGTGCCACTAACACCCGGTTGCCGTCAATCATTAAAGCGGGAACCTGCCAACCGGTTAAGGCGAACAAGTTCCGAAATTCGTCATTCTGCCCGTGAACCGCTCCGCCGAATTGGCGATTCCTGATTTGGCGAAGTTGGTTACGAACATTGGAATCTTCCTTTTCTGTTGCCAGATAACTGAAACACCAAACCGGAACCATTGTTGTGGCATCCAGAGCAACAACCAGCCCGATACCGGTTGGACAAAGAATCATCCCGTCGGAAGCGGAAGGAATCAAACCGTAATATTTTCGGAACGGATCCATTTCAAACGGATTTTCCGGTGCACCGAGTGGTTGTTGCCGGATCAGGCGTCCGGTTTCGGCATCCAAAACAATCAAACGAAGGATTCCGGCGTTTTCTCCGATGACATGAATCCGACCGCGAAGCGGAAGCGGAGCACCCAGAAACCAAGTTTCACTAAAAAAAAGTTCTTCTTCCGTAAATCCATTGTTCCGGTTCGCGACAGGTTTGTTATTCTCGTTGGCATTTTTTTTCTCATTTTTCTGTTCTTCCTCTGTTTTTCTTTTTGCGGCTTCAGCGGTTGGAGTTTTGTTGTCTTTTTCTTTCTTCCGTTCGTTTTGTTCCGTTTCAAATTCTTCGGCATACTGATCAAAACGTTTTTGGACATAAGGGAATTTTCCGATTTGCCACAGAGTTTGTCCGGTTTTGACGTCCCGTGCGACCAGCGTGTTTCCGGCGCCCCAACGCGGGTCTTCGACTGATTTTTTACCGATTTGGAGATTCCTTGCTCCGCGTCCCAGAGCGGCGTAAGCCAATGACCGCATATCGAGACCGTCCACCGTCCAAATCCGCGAACCGTCACTGCTCATTTGATGCGTTATCCGGTCATGCCACAAAAAGACCCGAAGCGGTCCCAGATGATTGGAACCTCCCAGTCTTATCGCGTTAAAATTCATGGGATACGGCAGTTGAATTGATTTTGAAATCTGATATTCCGATTCGGCGGCAGTCCAAAGTTGTTTGCCGGTTCGCAGATCGATTGCGGTGATTTCCCCAAGTCCCCGAACCAAAAGATGATTGCCAACCAACAACGGTTGCGCGGCGGGAATATAAGCATCCGTTCCTTTTCGGACAAGACTTAAAAGGTTGTTGGCTTCCCAATTGAAAAGGGATTTATTCAAGGTCGGAACAGACCAAATGAGTTCGAGCAGCGGTTTCTGAGCGGTAGTTTCTGAATTTTGTCTCGGCGTTCCCATTCCGAGCAGCCAACCGGTTCGTTCCAACCACGAAGCCATCGGGACAGCCTTTGATTCATTCCGCAATGCCTCCAACCGGGTGATGATTTCATCGGTTGATTTGGGCGTCCACGTTTCGTTGCCGGAAAGTAAAATGGTTGGATTGGGATGATTTTTGAGCAAATGTTCTACTGTTTGCCGTGCTTTGTCGGTTTGATGAAATCGGAGTTGAAGGCTTGCCAATGTCAAACTCAGAATGGGGTCGAATGGAGTCAGGTTGTGGCGGCTTTGGTTTAGGCGTTGCAACGTCAACAGGGCGGATTCGTAGGCTCCTTGTTCGAATTGATCCATGCCGAGCAAAAAAGCGGCGGTTGCGCCTGAAGTGGTTGGAAAATAGAATCGGGCAACTTGTTGAATTCCTTCAATTGACCCGTTTTGAACCGCGTTTTCCAACAATCGTTTGGCTTGAGCCTCAAACTGGAGCGAGTAAGATTCCAGTGCTTTCGCCGGCAAGCCCTGTAATCTGTCAAGAACAAGATCGCTGAACAATTGATCGGAAGTTTGCGTGGGCGGATTGGAATTGGGCGGATGGGGTTGGACGAAGTAATCGGCTGAATTTTCCAGAATGGCACCGAGTAGTTGTGCGGCTTCGGGCAATCGTCCGGCTTCAATGAGCCGTCCTGCTTGGTCGTAACGCCGAAACAAGGTCCGATCCGGCGGCACCAAACGTTCGAAGAACGGATTCACCGTTTCGGACTCCTGAACTTCGGCAACATCTTGATTTTCTGTTTGTTCCTGCGGCAACGCCGTCGGAATGATCCAAACGGAAATCAACAGGCTCCCCAATAGGAGCAATAATAAATTGTTCCGAAACATCGTAATGGCTCCAACAAATCATGGCAACAAGAACAGGATAACAGAAACAACAATATAACATAGTTGGAGGAGACAATAAACGGGTATAATATAAAATCAGGTCAAAATATTTCCTTTCTCATTTAATGAATAGAAACCGCCTTTTAAAATTGTAGGGGCAAGGCTTGCCCTGGCCCTTGGGGTGATTTTGAAACGGAATCCGCCGTGTTTGGGGACGAGGGCAAGCCTCGCCCCT
>JAISQH010000575.1 GCA_031274385.1 Planctomycetaceae bacterium
ACGGCTCACGAAACTCATCAAACTCCGGCAACAAAGAAGCAATCAGATCAACCGCTCTACTTTTTCCGCCCGGATATCGCAATGGACTTTTAATCATTTCGAAAACTGAATCTTAACAATAAAGTTATCTTGCCTATAAAGTCTATTTTTGTATCAGGGCGTCAGGATACAGGAAATAAACTGTTTGACGGCAACATCGAGATCATCGTTGATGATTCGGTGTTCGAATTCTTGGGCATGTTTGAGTTCTTCAAGGGCGGTTGCCAGACGGCGTTGCATGGCTTCTTCGGTTTCTGTACCGCGACCAAGTAGCCGCTCTTTCAAAACTTCAACATTTTTCGGTTCGATAAATAATAAAACGGCTTCGGGAAATTGTTCTTTAACGGCTTTGGCACCTTTGACATCAATTTCCAAAACCACCCAGTTTCCGGCAGCAAGTCCTTTTTCAACCGTGTGACGAAGCGTTCCGTACCATGTTCCTTTTCCGAAAACTTCGAAACATTCGAGAAATTCGCCGGCATTCCTTTTTGTTTCAAATTCTTCCGTACTCAGGAATTGATAATGAACGCCGTCAATTTCGCCGGGTCTTGGCTTGCGTGTTGTTACCGAAACACTCATCGTCAACGGCAACCCGCTTTCCGCAAAAACACGCCTTAAAAGCGTTCCCTTCCCGACCCCGGAAGGACCGGAAACGACCAATAATTTCGGTATCTGACTCGTTTGATGATTCACGATTTTGTCTATGAATATTGTCCGATTATTCTACATTTTGTACCATTTCGCGAATTCGTTCGATAACGGTTTTCATTTCGACCACATTTTTTGTAATTCCGGCGTCGTTGGCTTTGGAACCCATTGTATTTGTTTCGCGAAACAATTCCTGTGTCAGAAAATCGAGTTTGCGACCGCAACGTTCTTTCGAATTGATTGCTTCTGTGAATTGTGACAAATGAGACCGGAATCGAACCGTTTCTTCGGAAATATCGCAACGATCCGCGTACAACGCCACCTCACGGAGCAAATCTGTATCGTTAAGCGTCATTCCTTGTTCCGACACAACCTTCTCAATACGTTCCAACAATTTTTGTCGATACAACGGAGCCACACGGGGAGCTAATTGTTCGACATTTTCAACCAATTTATAAAGCGTTACGATATTCGCTTCCAAATCTTTAACCATCGAATGACCTTCGGTTTGCCGCATTGATTGGAGAGCGTCCAGTGCTTCACGAAGAGTTTTTTCAATAATGTTCCAAATTTTTTCGTTTTCCTCACCGGAACGATCCGCATCGGTTTCCACAACACCCGGCAAAGTGACCAAACGATCCAAATGCGGCAAAGGAAGTTCTCCAACGTGTCCTAATGTAGAACCAAGTTTGACTAATTGTTCAAAATAGGACTGCAAAATGGGAACCGAAATTTTGTAATCGGAATCTTTTTTTTCCTGTCGAATACGGACAACGGCATTGATGGTTCCGCGTTCGATCCAAGTTCGGATCAGAGGTTCGATTCTTGTTTCCAAAGAACCGTAACCATCCGACATTCGGAGCGACAATTTGAAGTAACGGTTATTAACCGCCTTCAATTCGACGGAGACGGTGATTCCTTCTTCACGTCCGACGGCAGAACCGTAACCTGTCATACTGAAAAGCATAAACGGTTTTTGTTTTTTAACGGTTGCGGTTTTAATGTCCGTAACAATTAACAGACATCAGTTTAGAATCATTTTAAATTTTAAAACGGAACTATTTATCGATCAAATCCGGTCAACAGAGATAAATAGTTACCGTTTTTTAATTTATTATTCCGGCGTTTTTTCCGGTGTCACAGGCGGAGTTGGAGTTGAAACCGGAGTATTGGTTACAGGTTCCGGTGTTGATGTTGGGGAGTTTGCCGGAACTGTTGCGGCGGGAATATTGTCATCGAAACTGCTGCCGATTCCTCCGGTTCTGCCATGTTTTAGGTTCCAGACGATAATGGTACAAAAAACAAACCATATAATTGCGGTAACGACGGTGATTTTCGTGAACGTATCTCCTGCTTTGGTTCCGAACGCGCTTTGCCCTCCCATACCGCCGAACGCACCAGCCAAACCGCCGCCCTTTCCCCGCTGAATCAGGATCAGGAAGATCATAAAAACCGAAAGGATCGTCAAAATAAAACCGTAAAGGATGTGCCACATGGTAAATAAATAGGTATTAAGCGGATTTGATGATGCCCAAAAACGGATCAACTTTCAAGGAAGCTCCCCCGACTAAAGCACCGTCAACATTGGGTTTAGCAAGGATTTCCTTTGCGTTTTTATCATTAACACTTCCGCCGTATTGAATCCGAACCGATTCCGCAACTTCTTTGTTGTAATTCTTTTCAATCATTTTTCGGATTGCGGCATGAACTTCTTCGGCTTGTTCGGGAGTTGCCACTTTACCGGTTCCGATTGCCCAAACCGGTTCATAAGCGATAACGCATTTTTTCATGTCGTCAGCCGCAACACCGGAAAAAGAACCATCAAACTGTTTTCTGATAACGAGTTCGGTTGTTCCGGCTTCACGTTCTTTGAGGAGTTCACCGACGCAAACGATGGGAATCAAACCCGCAGCAAGAACCGCATGAGTTTTGACATTGACAATTTCACTTGACTCGCCGAGAATATGCCGTCGTTCGCTATGTCCAAGAATAACGTATTGACAACCAACATCTTTAAGCATTCCGACGCTGATTTCGCCGGTGAAAGCCCCTTCTTTTTCAAAATAAACATTTTGTGCCCCGACACCGATATTTGATCCTTTCAGTGCGGCGGCAACAGGTTGAACATAAACGCTGGGCGGACAAACGGCAATATCCACATTGTTTATTCCGGCAGCCGCCTTTTTTAATCCCTCTGCCAACTCCAGTGAAGCGGCAAGAGAGAGATTCATTTTCCAGTTTCCGGCAATCAGAAGTCGTCTTGTCATCGAATGTTATGGCTTAGTTTAGCCTATGAAAATAAAAAGCTGTCAAATCGTCCGAGAATCACAATCAAGACCAATAAATCCCAACCGAGAACAACAAAGGCAGAATTATACCGGATTCTTTCTAAAATTGAAAGGGGGGAGTTAAGAAAACAAGTCGAACTGTTAAATTCAAATAGGGAACTCTAAAAACCTCACTTCTCGCAAATTTCGCACTGTAAAATAAAGGACTAGCGAGCAATTTTTAGGTAAAGATAGTGAATTTTTAGAAGTTCCCTAAAATGAAGCCCCACAAAAAATGAAATAATCAGTCTTTTAAAAACGCGACCGAATTTTAAAAACGAAACTGAAGAAAATTTTTCAGAAATAATCTTGACAGCCGATTTTATTTCGGATATGCTAGAACCATGTTGTTTATGTTTGTTTCACTAACCGTTCCAAAAAGGAGAATTACGATGAAAAAGAAAAG
>JAISQH010000583.1 GCA_031274385.1 Planctomycetaceae bacterium
AAAAACATGATCTTTATGACTGCCGAAAGTATAATCAAAGTTTAAGACAATAAACGATTTTATTGGCTGAGGAGGCTGAGCATGTAGTTTGGAATCTGGTTCGCAATACCCAACGTGCTGATATTGGATTGAACCAATATTTGCGAACGAGTCAGCGTTGCGGTTTCTTCGGCGAAGTCAGTGTCGCGGATTTGGCTTTCCGCCGCCGTAATCGCTTCCAACGTATCATTGAGAACATTGATATTCGTCTCAAAAGTTGCCTTCTGCATTGTTCCAAGCCGTCCTCGCGTTGATGTAATGGCAAGAATTGATTCCTCAACAATCCGAAACGCCTTGTTCGTGTCACCGGTCAGGGATGCATCCTGACCACTGCGAAGTTGGTACATTTTGCCGGACGCTCCGCCTAACTTGACCGTGTTCACACTTTGAATACCAAGCGTAATCTGTTGATTTGAAACAACATCAGGACCCACCTGATAGGTTGCACCGCCTCCGGTAATGGAAAAAGAAGTTGCATATTCCGTATCGGTTCCAACCGCTTCATCAAGCGTCATGTCAAGCGAAAGCGTTGCCGTGTTCAGGGACACATTAAGACCGCGACCAACCGCTTGCACCCCATTAATCAATGCTTCCACATCCTGACCGTAAACCTTTTCGGCAGTGTTACCGTTTTTATCATTCAATGAAAATGTCGTTTTCGCACCATTTTTACCGGTTGCCTGAACATCGACAAATTGATCGCTGCCATATTCCAATGATTTGAAAATCAGAAAGTAATCGGTTGCATCTTCTCCAAACAAAAGTTTCGCCCCGTTCAATTCGCCAGCCGGTAACGCTCCGTCTTTGGTGAGCAAGGTATCGTCCTGCATCGAAATAACACCCGAACCATCACCATGTTGCAATACTTCAAAAACATTTTTCGTTTGCGGATCATTTTCAACTAATTGTTCAATATCGTACGCTGTTGTAATTCCGGCACGAAGATGAATCGAAATCGTTTTGAGATCATTATCCAATTCGAGCCACATCCCATTGGTTGAAGTCGTTTGCGGCGTGATGAGATTGCCAGCGTTATCTTTTTCCAGTCCGGTATATTCGGGGTCTTCACAGGGATTGTTTTCTGTTCCTTCGACGTAGTTGTCGGCGTAATGCCCCGTCACCTTATCGTCGTTCACATAAACAATCGTGTAACCGTTAAATTCCGGTCCGTTTTGTTTGGCAATCAAATCATAAGAAGCATTGACTCCGTTGTCGGAAGTCATCGTTCCCTTCGCCTTCGTCAACACGAGATGTTGTTGTTCGATATTATCGTTCCAGCCGACAAACTGAATGTCGTTAATGATCCACTCATCACATTCGCCTCTTGAAATTGTCGGTGCCAACAAGCCGTTTCCGTACGGATCAGTACAATCATCCCATTGGGCACCCGCCGGACGAACAATACTGGCACTAATATAATCGACCGATTCAGGGTCTTGCAAATCCCACCATTCCGCCAAATCACGGGCGGTTGTTTGAACAAGACCGTTTTTATCCGTAACCAAATGAACCGTAATCGCTCCCCTTTCAACAAGCCCGCCGTAAGTCACAATCGGTCCGTCTTTGACAAAATCAATCAGCCCTGTACCGGAGTCAGGATCAGAGGAATACGTACGGGTATTAAACATCTTACTAACCACCTGATCGTTATTGAGCAATAACGCCACATCATTCGCATTCGGCTGCCTGACGGTTACATCGCCCGTGTCGGGATCAATAATCTCATAATCACTCAGCCAAACTGTTACCGTTCCGCCAAGATGCCCGCCGGTCTCTAAGGTGTTGGCAACTTCCGTGAACTGATTCAGTTTCAGTCCCATATATTCAAATGTTCCGCTTCCGTCGTTGTAGGCGGCAGGGTAAGGATCGCCGTTGGCATCCACAAGAAATTCGTACGGATGAGCCGGATTGGTTGTAGGATCGGTCGGCTGTGACAAATCGTACATGTTCGACGTGTTTTGCGAAAACGATAACTCCGCCTTGAAACCAAGATCGGCGTTGTTAATTGCCGTAACAACATCGTTGGTCGTAATTTGCGGGTACCACGACGGGTCGTCCGGGTCAGTGGTCGGCGGCGCACCCACCATCGAAGCGTTAAGCGAAACACGAAGTTGATTCGTTTTTGTATCGAAAACAACTTTGACCGCTTCCGTTTGCGTGTCGCTCGTCGTCATGAGAACCGGTACATTATTGAACATGTCACCGCGTTCCGTTGCCGTCACGTAAAATGCCGAATTGGCAATGTCGTAACCATCGGTCGATTTGAAGGTTGCCTGCGCTTCGGCGTACGATTTTCCCGGATCGTATTCCACCCAACCGTCTTTGCGGTTCGGATCAAGATCGTCCGTCAAATCGTCAGGATTATACGGACTGTCCGGGTTTTCACTGATTCGTTTATAAACAAATTGAACATCGTCAAACGCTTCCCCTTTATTGTTGGCGGTAACAATAAGGCTTGCTCTGGGATCTTGCGCTGTCAGAATGGCACGGGCAAAATCAATCTTGTCCGGCACTGTTGTCCGGTCAATCCAAAGTTGACTGTTTCCCGGTTCCGCCACAAACCGGATGTTCGGCGAATTTTTCTCACCAAGAAATTGCAGGGCGTTTCCGTCATTCGGATTACCGTAATAGGCAACTTCCTCAAACGCCGCAACAACCTGATTGCCGAAATTACCCGGAGCCAATTTGGCGGTAATCACCGGCGGGTTGGTTGCATCGTAATAAGTTCCTTGTGCGTTGTAACCGGCAAGTTCGGCAATCAATTCAGGACACATCACCATTCCCCAATAAGACGAATTATTGAGCGCGGTAACGAGTTCCGCCGCTGTGGTAATCACTTCACCGCCGGTAACTCCGTCTTGGAACACCCGATTAAATTCGGTTTTCGGTGTCAGTGTAATGTCATTATTGTCCGCATCGGTATAAATGTAATCGTAAAGATGAATCGCTCCGGTTCCGTCATTGTCAACGGTTCGCGTCACCGTGAATAAATCTGCCGCCCGCTCACTTCCGCGCGACGCCTGTTGTGTGGTATCGAACAACGCCACAATATCATTCGCCGTAATGGCTTCATCGGTAATCGGATCAATACTGTCCGACGGCAAAACAATAAACAAGGTTCCGGCTTCACCGCCGCTGTTATTGGTGTTACCGTAACCTCCGGGCGAATCGGTTGTCGGATCAAATGGAATACTGGAGTCGAAACTGTCGCTTGAGGCATCCAACGTAGCACTCAAAACAGAACTATCGGAAGTTGTCAGTTCAAAATGTCCCTCCAGTTTCAAAGCATCCTGTACTTGTGCGATTGTTGCTCCGTCTTTGAAATAAATTCGTAACGTTTTTGAAGTGTCGCCGTTATCGTCCACAATTTCGTCATACCTTGCCCGAACCGCTTTTCCGGCGGGAACTTCGCCGGTGGTGTCCGCCACAAAAGTCACCGCAACATTATTATAAGCGGAACTGGCTTCTTTGGATTGAATCGTAAAATACGTACCGGTTCCACCCAAAGCGTCAATATTGGTCAAACCGTTAATATCGCCGAACAAGGCTTTGGAAACGGTGGGTTCGTCGTTATAGTACGCATATTGATGACCTGCCACGCCGTAAGGATTGTTCGGATCATCTCCCACATTGGGATCGCCAAACTCCGCTTGGGTAAAACGTCCGTCAACGAAATGAATGTTCGCGTTATTGTACTGGGCTCCCGGTATATTGGCTTCAAATTTTAAGGCGTTGTTGTCATGAATGGATTGACCGTCTTTAAAAATCGTGTTGTCCACATCGTCCGCAATCGCATCTTTATATTCTTCCGTTTGGAGATACACCAAAAGTTTTGCCGGTGAATTTCTATCAATCGGTTCTTCGTATTTAACGGTGATTCCTTCGGAGGTTCCTTTGAGATATTTGATTTCAACGTTCCCGCCATTAAGACCGGCAAGTCCGGCGGTCAGGATAATATCGTTGTTCAAACCGAGACTGCTTGTCAAAATGGTACCGGGAATGGCATCGGAACCGACTTCGGCGATAACGCCGGTGGAGTTGGAGGAAGCGTTGACAACGCGGGCGATTTCCGCAACGGTGGCTCCGCGATCAAAGGACTGAGTTGAATAACCGTAGTTTCCGCCCCATTGCAACACGATATCTTCCGCCAACGCGGGATTATTATAATACAACGCGGCTTTTTCCGCCGCCTGACGCACCGCAACATTCACATCAATCGGGGCTTTGTCGGAACCGAACGTCACTTGGTGAACGGCAAGATTTTTGAGATCATTTCGGTTGGCGCCGGTCAAATCGAAGTCGAGAGAACCGTCAAGCAGTTTCAACCCCATGAATGTGGTTTGCGAGGAGATCCGGTCAATGGCGTCCAGTGAGGCGTCCACTTGCAATTGGTTTGCGGCGATCATTTCGGCACTCATGGCGCCGGTGTTGGCGGCTTCGGTGACGAGACCGCGAATGTCGTTGAGCAAATTGGTCACTTCGTTCAAAGCACTGTCGGCGGTGGCGATCATCATATTTGCCCGCTCGGTATTTTTAATCGCCGTCTTGATTCCGGTTATGTCGGAACGCAAAATTTCACTGGCAATCAAACCGGCAGGGTCATCCTTACCGCTATTGATTTTGAAACCGGTGCTTAGCGGTTCCAGTGAGGTTTCAAGCGCACCCATATTTCGGCTCAGGTTGGTTCGAGCAACCATAGCCGGAACGTTCGTATAAATTCTCGTCACGCGATCATCTCCTTAACCAAGAGGTGCCGTTGCACTCGGCGGGAACCAGATAATGGTTTCCGTGTCACGTCGTCCTAACGTCTTGTTCGCTTTTTCTGATTCTTCCTGCCGTTTCCTAAAAAACGATCCCACCGGATATGAGGAACAATCCGGTGTTCCAGTTGTTAATAATCGAATCGATTGATCCGTAAATTTTAGTATTGTTAGATATTTTGTCGGTACAAGTCACAACACTTGGTCTCTTTGTGAGCGTTGTTCGGATTAGAGAAGATGGGAAGTTGAGAGTGGAGAGTTGATAGTGGAGAGTGAAGAATGACCAAAACAACGATACTTCCCGCTTCCCACTCTCCACTTCCCACTCTCCACTCTCCACTATCAACTATCAACTAACTTCATGAGTTTTGTACGGATGACGGTTGGGAGTTTGAGGGTGAAGGCGGTACCTTTTCCTTCGGAGCTTTCAACCCGGATAATGCCTTTGTGCTGTTCGATAATTGACTTACAACTCGCAAGACCAAGACCGCTTCCGCCTTTTCCGCTTTCGTCGGGACCGGATTTTGTTGTATAGAACCGTTCGAAGATGCGCGGCAATTTGTCGGCGGGAATACCGCAGCCGTAATCACGAACCACAAAATCAATCATTTCGTTTTTTTCGTCATAAGTTATTTTAAGAATAATTCGTCCGCCATTGGGCATTGCTTGACGGGCGTTGATAAGAAGATTGAGCAAGACTTGTTGAATCTGGTTGCCGTCAGCCATAATTTCAGGAATTTTGTCTTGAAATGACTTTTCGACGGCGATCCGGTATTTATTCATTTCCCGTTCGAGGAGGAGGAGGGCATCTTCGACGAGTGTGGTTAAGTTGGTGGGTTCAAAGGCTTTTTTGCGATTTCTTGCGGTAGCGAGAACGGTGTTGGTGATTTTGGCAGCCCGATTGGCGGCGAGCAGAATTTTATCAAATGATTTTGTGCGGGTTGGTTCGTCTTTGTGTCGCAAACCGAGTTTGGCATAATTGATGATTGTGGTCAGGATATTGTTAAATTCATGGGTTGTGGTTCCGGTCAACTCTCCAAGTGCGGTCAATCGTTGAGCCTGTATCAATTGTTCTTCGAGGAATTTATTCCGGTCTTGTAACTCCTGAATGTCATTGGTCTCGTTCATTGTTCTTCATAACGCGGCTAAACAGCAATAATCGATGGAATCTTTATAACCGGTATCGTCATAAAAACTGAAAAAATCAAATCGATCAACAAATTGATCCCGAAATCATCCTTGCAAGTCATAAACGTTTCGCAAGATGTTAGCGGCGGGGGCTTGCCCCCCGAAATGATTGATTCTTTTTGTACGCTTGCGTCCGCTATCAATCAATTTCGTCCGCCATCAATTTAAGGGGAAAACCCTCGTCGATTCATTTCGGGGGCAAGCCCCCATCGCTAACGTGACTTGTGTTGTATAACAAGGGCAAGCCTTGTCCCTCCATTTTGAAATTGTCATTTTGACTGGTTTTCTGTATTTTGCCTTGAATTTTCTAAGACAGACCGGTAAAATAGAATGACAATAGTGAGAATTTGAGCAATGGATTGAGATTTTATTTTCCTTTCTGATCCGAGATCAGCAGCAATTCCAATGATGAAAAAAGCGTGGGATGATAGTACGATGATGCGGGCGGCGCGTTGCCAGAAAACAGAATCGGTTCCTGTTTGGCTAATGCGGCAGGCTGGTCGGTATATGGAAGAATACCGGAAAATACGGGAACGGGTCTCCTTTCTCGAACTCTGTAAAACACCCGAATTGGCTGCCGAAGTCATGATTACAGCGGTTCAACGTCTGGGTGTTGACGCCGGTATCATCTTCTCGGATATTCTGCTCATTCTGGAACCAATGGGGCTCGAACTCGAATTTGAACCCGAAGGCGGTCCCAAAATCAGGAACCCCATCCGAAAATCTTCCGATGTCGAACTCCTTCGTGAACTGGAATCCATCGAACCACTGGAATTCGTCATGAACACCGTTCGTTACACACGGGAAGGTCTTGATGATTCCTTGCCGCTCATCGGTTTTGCCGGTGCCCCCTTCACGTTGGCGGCTTATGCCATTGAAGGTAACAGCAGCCGGAATTTCCGGCAAGTCAAGGCGTTCATGCATGTTTACCCGACCGAGTGGCAGGAAATGATGACCAAGTTCGCCGTCTCAACCGCCCGCTATCTCAACAGTCAAATCAATGCCGGTGTTCAACTCGTCCAAATATTTGACAGTTGGATCGGCTGCCTTTCCGGTGAAGATTACAAAAAATACGTGAAACCGTATTCCCGAATGTTAATCGATTTAATTGTACCCGGTACGCCCATTATTCATTTCGGACCGGGTAACCCCGTTTTGTTGCCGGATATTCGGGATGCGGGCGGGCATGTGATCGGAATTGACTGGCGCGTGTCCGTTAATCAGGCATGGGAAATCATCGGAGCAAATTATGCCATTCAGGGCAATCTCGATCCCGCCATCTTATTGACCAACCGAGAAATCATCCGGCAATCCGTTCAACATCTCCTGAGGCAAGTCGAACGCCGTCCGGGTTTTATTTTCAACTTGGGACATGGTATCATGCCGCAAACCCCCGTCGAAAACGCCATCGCTCTGGTTGATGCCGTCCATGAGTTCGGTGTCGTCCGGTAAAATAAAAACTCGTACCAAGTTCTCTCTTTATCAGCACATTCAAAACCAATAGACCATTCAGTCAATCCGCCAAGTTTAAAATAAGTTGCGCACAAAGGCACAAAGAACACAAAGAACACAAAGATCGGATTAAGTCGTTTGCCATTCTTTTTTCATTCTTTTTCCATAATGGATTGATATAAAACAAAATATGAAAAGATGGACTCTCTTTAAAAATCGCTGTGTTTTTTGTGTCTTTGTACGCAACTTATCTAAATATTTATTTTGAATGTTGCAATTCGACTGATTTTCCATTCCAGAGGATTGATTTTCTTTGATGTTTGGGATAAAATTGGAAATCGTTTTTGAAGTTGCCAATCAATGACGAGGAATTTTGGGGTTTGTGAGTCTGCTTCACCGTATCCTGACTTTCATTTTTGGCAATAAAAGATCAATGTATTGTTTTTTCGTTCCCGTAACCTATCACCCTCACTTCTTTCCTTTCGAAAATCAATCAGTATGTCTCTTGCTCACGACGAACTTAGTAAAATCCTGACAGTGGAACAACTTCCCGCAATGCCCCATAGTGCGCTCATCGTACTCCAACTCGATAATGATGTTGTCAAAGTCAATATCAATGATTTGGTTCGTCCGATTGAGGCGGATCTTGGTCTTGCGGCTCAGGTCTTGAAATTTCTGAACTCCTCTTACTTTGGTTTCCAAAGTTCCATTTCCAATGTGAAACAGGGAATTGCGTTGGTGGGGATTCGGATTGTCAAAAATTTTGTTCTTTGGAAGGCGATTTTCAGCCTGATCCCCAAAAGTAAAACCGGATCATTTGATGTGACATTGCTTTGGCAGGATTCGCTTCGCCGGGCGATGTTCACACGTTTCCTTCTTCTGGAACTTAAAAAGGGCGATCCCGAAACGGCGTTTGCCGGGGCATTGCTGCAAGACATGGCGATTCCGCTTCTGCTCAAAAAGAAACCGGCTGAATACGGAGCGGTTCTGGAACAATTAGCCGCTTCTTCCGGTGCCCGCCTGTCAACTCTGGAAAACAAAGCCTTCGGTTGGAATCATGCCGACGCCGGTGCCATACTCGGAAAAAATTGGAAACTCCCCGAACCCTTGGTCGAATTAGTTGCCAACCATCTGAAAATCGAAGAAATCATCGGCAATTTCGACCAACAACCGGAACAAGTGGTGACGGCACTTTCGACATTGCTGCCTTCCGTTATCAATCCCGATTGGAATGACCGGGCGGCTTTCAACAAATTTTTCGCAAAGATTATGCCGGAAAACAACCGGTTACTGACAACGCTCTTTGATAAGGTTGACCGGGAATTTGACCAATACGCCATGATTATTCAAATTACCAAACCGAAAAAGACCTTGTTTCAATATTTGGATGAATAAACCGCGAATCAGAAAAGAGTGATGATTTTGTCCGACGTTTTACGTTTCCGCGATTGATCCACCTTATTCTTTTTCTTTATTTTCAATCTTTTTATGGCGATTAATGTTGTTTGTCCCGGCTGTTTGAAGCGATTCCAGGTGAGTGACCGATTTGCCGGAGCGAAGGGACCTTGCCCGAATTGCAACACGGTTATCAATATTCCGAAAGCCGCCGTCAAAATTCACGGTGCGGAAGAATTTGAACAAGGCGGCAAAACAGTTACCGGAAAGTTAATTCTCAAACCGATTAGCCGGCTTGAAATGGATTTCGATCCGATTTACGCGGGGTTTTGCGCGTTGGCGGTTCTGTTGGTTTATGGTTTCACTTGGCTTCTTGGCGTGATGGTGACTTCAACAGGAACACGCGATGTGATCGGCGGAATCGGCGTTTTTTTTATTGCGTTTCCGTTATCGCTTTTTGGTTATCAGGTTCTGCGTGATCGGGAGCAACTTTTCATGTTGACGGGTTCCGATTTGTACCGGAAAACAGGGATGAGTGCGGTGGTTTATGCGGTTCTTTGGATTCTTTTTGAGATTTTGATTTGGTACATGAGTGCTGACTTCTTTTTTGTCTGGATTTATTTTGCCGCGTTTGCCTGTCTGGCAATGCTCGCAACTCATGCGGTGCTTGACATCAATCTTGGCAGTTCGTTGTTGCATTACCTGATTTTTTTTGTTGCCGTCTTGATTCTTCGCGGGACATTGGGTGTTGGCTGGCTTTGGATTGCGTCGGAAACCGTCCGAAAAACCTCCGCTCCGCCACCGCCCTTCCTGCCGGGAATGTAGGTCTTAATCGTTAGTGGTGAGCGGAAAGCGGAGAGCGTGGGACGCAAGCGGTTTTCTAATTGAAAATTGAAAATGGACAATTGAAAATTAAATATTCCTCTCATTTTCAATTTTCCATTGTCCATTTTCAATTCAATAAGGGGATTATGTTCTTTCCGCAAAAACAATTCAAACCCGTTTTGATTCTTTTTTATGTTATTGTGGCGTCATCGGTTTGGAAATATTTTCCAATTCCGGTGTTGCGGGGCAATATCGAGAGCAACGGGTTGTATGATATTGATTTTTGGCTTGGGAGTTCTCGTCTTGTTGCGGCGTTTCTTTTATTTGGTGTGGTTCCGTTGTTGATGATTCGATTTGTGTTCCGGGAATCTTTCTCGGATTACGGACTTCGGGTTGGTATTCTTTTTCGTACTGTCCGTTCGTTTTTGGTTTCGGCTCCTTTTGTGATTTTTATTGCGGTTTTAACAGGTCACGATGCGGCGTTTTTCGATGTTTATCCTCTGAACGAAACGATTCGACCGCAAAACGCCCGGATTGGTTACGCTTTATTTGCGGTTCATTCGGTGATTTATTTGGGATATTATTTTGGTTGGGAGTTTTTGTTTCGCGGTTTCCTGCAACACGGTCTTGCCGAATCCTGCGGCGTGCCAACCGCCATTCTGATTCAGACATTGGCATCGACCATGCTCCATTACGGACATCCCGGCACGGAAGTTTTTGGTTCTATTATTGCCGGTTTGGCGTGGGGCGTGCTTGCCTTCCGAACAAAATCCATCCTCTCCGGTTTTGCTCAACACGCCTTGCTCGGAATTGTCCTCGACTGGACGCTCATTTTTTCCCGTTAAACCGAAGTTCCGGCAAAAAAACGACGTTTTTTGCCGGAACTTCGGCTTAATCTTGTAGAAATTCTGATTGTTTCGGATTTTAGAAACTGAAAGTGCTGAAAAATAAGGCTGCACGCCTAAAAAAAGGTACTGTCTCTTTTGTTTTAAGGATAGCGCGCAAAGACGCAAAGAAATTCAAGGTTAGTTTTAACTTGTTCTGTTTTTGATGGTATTCATTATTTTACTCAAGGAAGTTTTCTAT
>JAISQH010000611.1 GCA_031274385.1 Planctomycetaceae bacterium
CCGGCGCAATAAAAAACGGAAGGCTTTCACCTTCCGCTTTGTTTTAGAAATCGTGGAGCGCAATCAATTAGTATCGTCGCTCACGGTCTCCTCGGGGCCGTCCGCCACCGCCGCCGAAACCGCCGCCGCCGCCGGGACGTGGGGTTTTGGGTCGTGCTTCATTCACTTTCAAGGTTCGGTCACCGACATTTTGCCCGTCAAGAGCCTGAATGGCGGCGTTCGCCTGATCATTGTCCAACATTTCGACGAAACCGAAGCCTTTCGAACGGTTCGTTTCCCGGTCGGTAATAATATCGACCTGGCTAACGGCACCGTATTTTTCGAATTCCTGACGGAGATCGTCCTCTGTAGTCCGGTAAGCGAGATTACCAACGTAAATCTTCATCGCAATCAACTTTCTGCCGTCAAGATCAAAAAACTATCGGAATCCTTCCCTTTGACGGCGAAAAGAAGAAGCCCAAGATACCCAAATGAGGAGGTATCATCCTTTCAATTGTGTCTGGTTGATCGTAACAGCAATAAACACTCCACGTTCAACAATCCACTTTCCACTAAAATTGGAGGCGGCGGGAATTGAACCCGCGTCCCGAAACAGTTCCGCATAAGCGTCTACGTGTGTATCCGATTTTTTGTTTTTTAGTCTGGTCAAGCCCTTATCGGCGGCGGTTTTTCCCAAACGATTCGACAACTTTTTTTAATTTCCGCTGTAATCGACATGAACGGAAACGATCCGAAATTACGTCCGAATGTCACACCACTTCGGCGGCAGCATGGATTCGGGGTTGCCTTTTCTTAGGCAGCCAATGCCAATTTAGGTTCGGCATTTGAATTTATTAGTCGGCTTTTAACGTGGCCCGCTGACCAACCACGACACGCAACCTAAACTTCACTTGCCCGGTCGAACCCGGTTCGCCCCCTCCTTGTTAAACAGTTAAACAATACATTTCGGTCAACTAAACAAACAGACTCCTTATCGATTTCCAGATTCTATGAAATTTCGGCAAAATGTCAAGAGACTGTTTAAAAGAAAAATGTTTTTTTTGAACTTTTTTTGTGTAATCTCTGATTATGGTAACTCTTTTCACTTGAATTTTCGGTTTTATTTTTTCTTTTTGACCCCTTCGGGGTCAAAAAAAACGGCAATTTTCAACCTCCAACTCTTAATTTTCAATTTTCAATTAAAAGGACAAATTGCCGGGGGTTACATCGAGGAGTACTGCTCGGTTTTCGGGAACGCAATGAAGATATCGGCAGACAGACGGAATCAGGATTGAATCGCCTTGTTGGAGCATTTCAATTGCATCCGGGTCGGTTTCCCGTTCGGCGTTTTTCACGATTCGGACTCGACGCCCTGCCGTGAACGAAATTGCCAACGCCCCTTCCAGAACCGTCAAAAGATGACAACGTTGTTCGTTGTACCAAGTTATTGGTTCGGTCAATTTCAAGCGGTTGATTGTGAAACATTCGTCAATAATCAGCCGTTCGCAGTATTGATTTTCCGTTTTTCTGGGCGGCAGAGCGGTGACCGGAACTCCCGGATCACGCAACGCCCGAAGTCCTTCTTCGATTTTCAACTCTCTCGGTTTGCCGTTGTAATCAAGACGATTCCAATCAAAAAGCCGAAACGTCATATCGCTTGAAGTCTGAATTTCCGCAACAAGGACGCCGGCTCCCAATGCGTGAAGTGTGCCGGCTGGAATCAAAAAACAATCGCCGGTTTGAACCTTGATCCGGTTCAACAAGGATTCCCAGTCACCGATTCGAATCAGTTGTTCCTGTTCCTGCAAGGTATAAGGTTGCCGGGTGCCGATCCAGATGCTGCTGTCCGGTTCGGCATCGACAACCACCCACGCTTCCGTTTTGCCGGAGTCGTCCAGACCAAGTTCTTTGCAAAGCGAGTTGTTCGGATGAACCTGAACAGACAACGGCTGAGCGGCATCAAGGTATTTTAAGAGAAGCGGAAATCGTTCCGGCAACGCGGTCGGGTTGACATAACCGGCTCCGAACAACTCCTGAGGATGAGTCAACAGAACATCACGAAGTGAAACACCGCAAAGTTGACCGTTTCGGATGATGCTCATTCCATGAGGGTGATCGCTGATTTCCCATGATTCCGCGATAACATCGGTTTCTGCGGAAATGGTTCGGTGAAACAAAGTACGGAAACGGTTGCCGCCCCAAAGGTAATTTTTGTAAACCGGTTCAAACCGAAACGGATAAAGCGGCGCATTTCTAAGAACAGAATCAGTCATATATTAGTGTCAGTAGCCAGTAGTCAGTGATTGGTGGTTTGTGGTTTGTGATTGGTGGTTTGTGAGGTTTATACTCACTACTACCAAGTTCTCTCATTATTCATAATTCACGCTTTTTTTAGTAAAAAAGAAAACCTTGTCGCAAACCTGATTTAAAACCTGATTTTCCTACAAAAACAACCTTAGTAGCCATTGACAATAAAAAAATTCAACCTTATTACCTTATTACAATCCTTTTTAATTAAGGTAATAAGGTTTGAGTTTGGTGATGTCTTGGGCTACTAAGGTTGTTTTTGTAAGAAAATAAGGTTGAAAATAAGGTTGAAAATAAGGTTGATTAAACCGTTTCCTTTGACAAAATCCCATAGCAAGCCAGTAATAAGAATGGCAGAACTTGGTACTTAGACCGATTTTAGAATAATTCAGACCGTTTTTGGGGTAAAAAGGAATCATTTTCTCCTCAATAAGCGGAATTGTAGGGCTACAATGACTCAATGTAGGGCTACAATGACTCAATGTAGGGCTACAATGTCTCAATGTAGAACTACAATGACTTAATGTAGAACT
>JAISQH010000019.1 GCA_031274385.1 Planctomycetaceae bacterium
CCATCTTTTTGATGATGTCGTCGCTGCGCGACTTGATAATTGAGAGGACGTTGTCCGGCGGTTGCGCTGCGCTACACCGCCGGTTATGCGTAATAACGTCGCTGCGCGACTATTGAAAAAATGTATGTTAAAAGATGTGTGGTATAACAAGGGCTTGCCCCCGACGAATATTAATCGACGAAGGCTTGCTCCTTAATTGATTGCGGACGCAAGCGTACAAAAAGAATCAATCGTTTCGGGGGCAAGCCCCCGTCGCTAACGGTTAACAGGACAATGTGTTACTGCTTTTACTGATCCAATTTTGGATCATTTCAATGAGTTTTTCGGCGTTGATGGGTTTGCTGCAAAATGCGTCCATGCCGACATTGATGCAGTGTTCTTCGTCGCTCGGTGCAGTGTTGGCAGTCAGAGCAATAATCGGAGTGCGTGCGGCAGCACGTTCCGATTCCAAATTGCGAATCTTTTGTGTTGCCTCAAATCCGTCCATAACCGGCATTTGGCAGTCCATCAAAATAAGCGAAAAATGCTTATCCGAAAACGCTTCCACCGCCTTCGCCCCATTGACCGCCACCTCAAAACGGAAACCCGCTTGCGTCAAAATTTCACTTACTACGATTTGGTTGATTCGATTGTCTTCCACAACAAGAATGAGATGTTCTTCCGTTTTACCTGTATTGCCCCCCCCCCCCTCACTTGTCCATTTTTCCTGTTGTAATTCCATCGGTTCTTGATCGTCAATTTCATTTTGAACTTCTTCCGAATCGTTCGTTTCCTTTGCATGTTCAGCAACAACCGGTTGCGTTGTTGGCTGCATTATCGTTTCAGAATGATTGAGTTGTAAAATGTTACGGGCGTGCCAATCGTTCTTTTTGCTGACGAACGGAACCGTGAACCAGAATTTTGAGCCGATATTTTCCTGACTTTCAACACCGATGTCGCCTCCCATCAAACGAACCAGTTGATGAGCAATCGCCAACCCCATACCGATTCCGCCGTATTCCTTCGTAAATGAAACATCAACTTGCGAAAAGGAATGGAACAAAAGATGCAGGCGGTCTTGAGGAATACCAATTCCCGTATCCGTTACCGTAAAACGAACCACGCAGTTGGCAATACCTTTTTGTTCCTTCCACGATTCAAGCGATACCGCCAACTTCACATTGCCTTCTTTGGTGAACTTCAAACCATTATTCAAAAACGCCATCAAAACTTTTCGCAACCTATCGGAATCGCCGACAACATGACGCGGAATATCTGTTGAAAATAAACAGTCAAATTTCAAATGCCGATCCTGTATTTGCGACGTTAATGTTTTTGTCGTATTTTCGATCAATTCCGGCAAATCAAATTCGCTAAGTTTGAGTTCCAAACGACCGGCTTCCAGTTGCGAAAAATCAAGAATATCGTTAACAATATTAAGAAGATGATGCCCTGAAATTTGAGCCAACTCCATGTTCTTCCGCTGTTTTTCGCTTAATTTTGTATTGAGCAAAATTTCGATGATACCGATAATGCCGTTGAGCGGTGTCCGAAGTTCGTGACTCATGTGAGCCAGAAATCGCGATTTGACAAGAGAAGCCTGCTCCGCCTCAACCCGTTGCATCCGTTCACTCAAATCATGATAACACGCCACAAGCATTCGTTTACCGTTATATTCCAGAAAATCACAGGTTGCCATGATGGGAAATTTTTTGTCATCAAAATCCAACATGATTGTCTCAAATCGAATCGTCTGATTTTTTTGTAATTGATTGAACCATTCGGAATAACTTTTCTCTGTGTGTTGTGTATCAAAATTCCATATTTTTGCTCCGAGCGGATGAGACGGTTTTGAACGTTCTTGATACGAAGCCAATTTATTCGGATCATAATTCAGACTGGCAGCAACCGCATCGTTCGCATAAATTAAAGTTCCCGTTTCGTCCAACCAAAGAACGGGTTCGGAAAGATGTTCAATCGCAACCTGCATTGTCCTCAACGTCTGTTCTGCCAGAACGCGGTCGGTTTCGCTGTATTGTAAAATACCGACCTGATCTTTTTGGGTACGAAAAGCAACCACCTCGTGATAAGGATTCTCAATACCAGGAATATAGACATGGAAAATTCCCGATTTTCCAAACGACGCTTCATCCAAACCTGTCCACCAATGTTCGCCGTAATCGTGTGACAAAACCTGAAGTTGGGGGAGCAGTTTGAGAAGCGATTGTCCAATCAAATCCGAGCGAGCTGTTTTCAAGTTCTCGACATAAGCCTGATTGACGTTGACAATAATGTAATCAATCGGTTGACCATTTTCGTCCCGAATAACATCGACGATCATGATTCCGTTCGTCATTGACTCAAAGAGCAATTGATACTGTTCTTTTTGTTGCTGAATAATTTGGGCAGCTCGGCGTACTTCGGTGATATCGTGAAATTTCCAGATGCGCGTTTGTCCCGAATCGCCAACGCCCGTGCGTACTGCCACTCCACGCCATTCATAAATCCGTCCGTTCCGCAAATACAAGGTTCCTTCCTGCTGTTCCGATGTTTCCCGAAGCCGTTGTTGTGCCTCGAAAATCTCGTCCTCATTGAATGCAATTTCGTTCAACAATTTGCGGGATATTTTGCTGGATTCCATTGTCAACATACTGACATCGCCATCGAACATCTCCAATAAACGCGAATTGTAACGATAACCATCAGGACCATCGGATCGAGCCAGTATCCCGTCATTCGATGAATTCATTACCGCAGCAAAAATCTTTTTGCGCTCTTCCAAAAGTTCCATGTAATAATGTTGATCCGTCACATCCTGTATAAATTGGATGATACCGGTCATTTCATTGGAATGACGATCATAAATCGGAAAACTGGACGTTTCGATCCAACGATCAATATCCTCCCAATATTCCGTACGGGAATGTTTCTGCCCGTCCTGCATTGTTTTTTGAATCGCACAGTCATCGCAAGGTTCCGTCCGTCCCCGAAGAATTTCGTAACAAGGACGATTCTGAATGTCGGTAAAATCCGCTTTGGGAAACATCTTGATTAAGTTACTATTGACGCGGCGGATTTTCATTTTCGAATCAATATAAAGAACGCCGTCTTGGAGTGAGGAAAATAAATCCTCGACAAACGCCTCCTGTCGTTGGGCTTCCAAAAACGCGGTAACATCCTGCGAAAAAAAGAGCAAATGCGGTATTCCTTTGAAACGTAACGGATAAATGGTTGTCCGTATTGCGAGAATACTGCCGTCAGGCAAAAGTCCGTCTTGCTCAAATTGACAAGTTTTTCCTTGCTCCGCCCCTTTAATGATTTCTTCAATTTCTTTGAGAGTCAGATATTTTCGGTATTTTTCAACCTGACTTGCCCATTTTTGAATCAACTCCGCAATCGTGACTCCCACCGGAATATTCGGATCGGAATAATGAAACAATTGTTGTGCCGCTTTGTTACTGAAAACGACACGCCCGTTCAGCACCAGTTGCATGGCTTCCGGGATTTCGAGAAAACAATTGTAGAACCACGAATCACTTTCTTGTTCGTTTTCTTTGGAGTTGATTGGATCGAGGATTTTGGACGTTTCATCAATGGCAATTCCGGCAACACCGGTGACGGTATTTTCGTCACGAATTGGCAACAGTTGGAAGTTGAAAAACCGTGCGTGAGACCATTCGGAAACTTCCGCCGCTTCACCGCCAAGTGCTTTTTGGACGGCGGTTGTAATCGGCGGCACGTTCTTATAAACTTCAAAGAACGATTTGTTGATCAGTTGTTCGTGAGTCCGTTCGATCAGGTGATATCCGTTTCCTTCAATTGAAACAATGACTCCGTTCGTGTCAAGACGAAACACAAAATAGTGCGACGGCGAAATAAGCCGTTTGACAGTATCAAAAAAATTCTCCAACGATAAAGCAGCAGCAGTGTCAGTCATCTTGTTGTAAAAATGTAGCGGTTTTACCGTTTGTATCATTTCCGAAAACGAAAAACACAAACGGCAAAGCAGTTACAAAAAAATTGAGTTGAAAAACGCGTTGTAGTATAAAGTGTATCGAACCTGAAGTTCGTTAAAAATCGGGAATTTTAGAACCAACTACCGGAAACGTAAAATAAAATAAACTGTTTGAAAATAACCATAAACCACATGATGTTAAGAACTGCAATGATTATCTTCCTGAGATTGTTTGTACATTGCATTGCCTTACGGTTCTGCGTTCTGCCTTCGTTACAGACAATAGAGTTGCGGTTAAAACATCGATAATCGCAACAACAACAAGAAACTCGACAAGCGTAATTGCAATTCTACGCCCCCAATTAACACAAGAATCTGCATGTTTTTTCTCCTTTTTAGAATTTTTTAGAAAATGTCATACGGCACCAAAGACAAATAAGTGACAAAAATGTAACAACCGAACGTTAAATATACATAAAAAGAATCCGATGTCAACACGTATACTCTTTTCACTTGAATATTCGGTTTTATTTTTCCCTTTATGGAGTCAACAGGTAGGCGACCTCTCTCCGAGACATTTGGTAAATAGCGTCGGCATATTCTCCGACTTGAAGTACAGAACGCGATGTTTTCCGGTAAACCAAAGTACGGCGAGTTTAGCAATCATAAGGCTTGTGAGTTTTTATTCTTTGAGCCGGATTGTATCCCCCTCTCGTTGTTTAAATTGGTTTGTGGTAAAATGCCGGACTCTTTGGAATTGCAACCCTTTTAAGAAAGACAAAGTACAACATCATGGCACTTGACCCTTATTCGCTCTGTCCCGGCGGGCGGGAAAAAAAAATCCGTTTTTGTTGCCCCGATATGGTGAAAGAAATTGACCAGATCGAACGGTTGCTCGAATCAAATCAAGGCGCTGCCTGTCTCTCCTTCATCCAAACCCTCGAAAAAGATCATAACGATTGCGCCTGTCTCACCGCAGCAAAACTCTCCGTCTATCGAACAGAAAATCGTTGGGATGACGCAATTGAGTTGGCTCAATCGTTTTACGAAAAAGAACCGGAAAATCCTATCGCCACATCCGAATACGCTCTGGCATTGGCAGTCACCGGACGCGATCCGAGAAAAGTGATCTCCATCTTAATTGACGGCTTTGAACGTGCCCCAAAAGGTGTGGCTCATAATTCGTTGATCAATGTCACGCTTCAAGTCGGTACTTGCTTTTTGGTTCAGGGTTTGGTCATGCCGGTTATCGCCATCGGAAACCAACTCAAACGTTTCCCAACCGCCCAAGATCATGCCAACGCCTTGTTGCTTCGCGCTTCCTCTATGGTCGTTTTTCCAATCATGTTTCGCGATATGATGTTTGAACATCAATGCCCCGATCATTTTCCGGAAAGAACAAAATTTGAAGATGCCATCGAATTGATTAGTCAAATGCGTTGGAAAGAAGGTCTTGCCCTATTGGAATCGCTGACACAATACGCTTCCGTTTGGTCTGCCATTTGGCGCAATGTTGCGGCGGTACGATTCTGGCTTCTCGATAATGAAAACGGTTGCAAAGCACTTCAAATTTTCGCCGCCCAACCCAACACCACGCTTGAAGACGCTGCCGATGCCGAAGCAACCCGGCTTTTCATGACAAAAGACCCTCTGGGTGATCACATCGAACTATTGTACCTCGAATATTCGGTTCAAAACCCGGAAGCGATTCTCGAAAAACTCCTTTCCAGTCCGTTATTTCGTCCGATTCCGCCTACTTGGCTCGCTGATAAAAACGCTCCGCCGCCCCAATCCGGTTTTTTTCTTCTTAACCGCCCGTTGCTGCCGGCAGGAACCGACCTCAACCTTGACAATGTCTCCTCGCACATTGCAAACGTCCTCTTGTTTGGCAAAGAAACCAATCGTGCTGCACGACTTGTTATTCCAGACATTTCACCGGATAATCGCCGTTTGGCGGAACAGATTCTTAACGAAACACTCGGTGACCTCCTCCGAACAATTCCGATTGTCCGCCCCTGCCAAACCGTTTCCCGATCAGCAATGTTGCTTCATCAGAAATTCATCTACGACCCGAAAACGTATCATGATACGGAGTTGTTGGAAAAATTGGAAAAAAATTATTACGAAACAGTTTTTACCGAGAACTGGTGTCATTTTCCGCTTGCACGGCTTGACAACAAAACTCCAAGCGAAGCTGCCAATGATCCGGCTTACCGGATTCGTTTGCTGGGAATGATTCAGGTCTTGGAGTTTTGGGTCGGAGGAAATCTTGCTACTTGGTTCGCCAATTACCTTCGTGCCAAACTCGGTCTGCCAATACACGAAGCGATTGTTATTCCCGCCGGTTCGGACGAAGAGATGTTGGAAAATCTTGAAGATCATCCGGTCTGGCGTTGGCATCGTTTTGAAGTGGAAAAATTGCCGACCAATTTTTTGAGCGAAGGGTTGCCCATTGTTGTCGCCATGAAAGAATCGGGCGCGTCACAGAAATTCGCACGGGAATTGCTCAATAGACCAGTCAATGCCATGTCGCACCAAATCCGGTCAATCGCTTTTGAAACATTGATCGTGTTGGCAAAAGATTCGAACCGGGTTGAAGAAGCTCTTAACTGGATCGAAAAAGGAAAAAAGGAAGCCGCCGAAAATCATCTACCGGATGCCGGTTTGTTGTTGCATGAAATTCCGATTCGATTGATACTTGGTCAATATGATAAAGCAGACGAAGTCATTGGTACCGTTTCTACAAAATACGGTCGCAACGAGAATGTCATGCAAGCCCTGCAAAATATTTTCATTCAACTTGGTATGATGAACCCGGACGGAACTCCCACCACCTGGTTGCAGGAATTGCAAAGCGAGAATGTGACAATCAAACCGGACGGAATCTGGACGCCTGAAACCATTACAAAAAATAACCGCACCTCCAAACTCTGGACGCCCGAATAATCAACAAATCGCAAAGCGGCAACGTATTCGCATGACGTTAGCGACGGGGGCTTGCCCCCGAAAATGATTGATTCTTTTCATACGTTTGCGTCCGCCATCAATTTCGTCCGCAATCAATATTAAGGGGAAAGCCATCATCAATTAAATGTAACTGTCTCTTTTGTTTTTCAAGTTTACGCACAAAGGCACGAAGAACACAAAGAGGATATTTTAGTTTTATCAACAGATTTTACAGATTCGTTTTTTATAAAATCCTGTTCAATCTGTGTAATCTGTTGACAATAATGGAACAAGTCTATTTATTTTTCGTTGCGAATAGAGACATAAAAGACGCAAAGAAAATTGATCCGTTAGAATCAAAACCTTCGTGTTCTTTGCGCCTTTGTGCGAAACATTAAAAAACAAAATAGACAGTTACAACGCGACTTGTGTGGTATATACTTTCGGCGGTCATAAATGTATGTTTTTACCCTGCAGAGGCGTGAAGGCTTGAGGCATTAGGTTCGCTACCTAATGCCTTCCTGCCTAACGCCTCACCTGCCTAACGTCATTTTTATGACCGCCAGAAGTATAGCAAGGTTTTCTAACCGGTTCGGCGTACTAACCGTTTTGGTTTGACTTTTTTCGGAACGTATTCTTCGTAAACGTACACGGCGGGAATTTCTTCTTCGGTGTTGTATTGAGATTCCGGCGGATTGGAATCGGGCATTTTTGTTTTCTCAGATTTTTCCAATTCATTCGGTTCTTCCGGCTGATCTTTTTCGTTGCGCGTCCAGAGTGACAGGATGGTTGGCAAAATGAGAACCGACGTAATCAGACAACACGTAACACCAATCACCAAAACCCGACCAAGACTTTGAAGCCCGCGATGAGACGCAATCATCATACTGCCGAACCCAATCATGGTTGTTAACGACGTAATCAAAATAGAGGTTGCTGTTGAAGCGGTCATTTGGTATCGGCAGCGTTGGCGTGTACGGTAATCGTGGATCAAATGAACACCGTCATCAATACCAATACCCATAATCAGCGGCAAGACGATCATATTTGCCGGATTGAGCGGTAAATCGAGCCAGCCAAGCAAGCCGAACATCATGACGAAGCCGAGAAACATCGGAAGCAATGCCACAAAAGACGCCTTCCAACTTCGGAAATCAACAAGCAAAAAGAAAACAATCGCCCCGAATGCGTACATTGCCGCAGTAATAAAACCACGCTGCATTTGAAGAGACGATTCGTAAGTTTGCAAGGGACTGCCGGTGGCTTTTGAATCAACATCACGAACTGCCTTGACGAATTTTTCCATCTCGTCCATGTTCCAGATATTGGCGGTTGTATAAATCCGCATGAGATGCTTGCCGCGTTTTCCGACGAAGCGTTCGACGAGGGATTCCGGCAAATCTTCGACGGTGGGCGGTTCGGGAATTGCCATCGAGCGCAAGATTTGCAACCGGCTCAGCAGGTCACCGGCAACCGCACTTTGATATTGTGCCATTCGGGTTTGATATTCGGAACGGCTCATGCGGCGAATAACTTCGCGGGTTTCCGTAAGACGTTTCAAAATCACCGGATTTTGCGGGTCAGTCACAGGCGACTCAATCAGAAAACTCTGGAGACGCCCCAACGCGTTGCCGATGGTTTCCGGCGCGGCAACAGGAATTTCAGGCGGACGTTCGGGTAAATGTTGCAACGACTGAGCCAACGATTCAATTGCCGAAACTTTTTGCGAATCCGTTTCGGGAAACCAAGAAACGATTTCTTCAACTTTGAGTTCGGGATATTTTTGGGCGAAAATCTCTTTTCGTGCCAACAGTTCTTCCTGAGTGTCTGCGATGGAAAGAGCAAACCAAACATTTTTACCGCCTTGATCCACTTCCATATTGAGCAGGCGTTGTTCCAGTTCGGCACTTTCCAGCCCTTCGGGTTGTAAATTGAGCAGGTTATGGTCGTAACGGACTTTCGGGATTCCTGCAACAAGAAACGCGGCAGCGGCAATGAAAAGAACCAGCGTTGTCATCGGAAAACGGAATGCCGGATACAAAATGCCTTGCAGTTCAAACAACGTGTTTTGCGGCGGTTGCAGTTTGTTCCCGTCGGTCAACATAATTAAAGCGGGAAAAATCACAAAGGTTGTGATGACACAAAAAAGGATACCGCCTCCGGCGATGGTTCCCAATTCCGAGACGCCGGTGAATTCTGTGAATGACGCCATATAAAATGCGGCGGCGGTGGTGAGTGCGCCGGTCAGGATGCCGGGACCGACAAGCATTGCCGTTTTGCTAAGAGCCGATTCGGTATCCCAACCTTCCCGCCGCAAATCGAGGTACCGGGCTAAATAATGAACACTGAAATCAGTTCCCAACCCGATAAGCATGGCGCCGAACGAAATACTCAGGATATTCAGATGCCCGACCGCCAGCGTGATGTAACCCATTGTCCACGCGAACGCAACAATCAGAGCAATCAGTGCCAGCAGCGGATGCCGAATCCCGCCGAATCCCGCCATGAAAATAGCACCCACACCAATCAATGCCAAAATGGACGCTTTGACCATTGCTTCGTTGCTGAGTTCCATTTCGTCGTTTTCGAGAATGGGCATTCCGGTCAGCCCGATACGAATCGACGGATTTTTTTCGCGAACATCGGTAACAAGCGAACGGAGTTTACTGATAGATTCTTTGCCCTGCGTCAATTTGGTTTTGTCAATATCCGCCAGTTTGAGCAAGACAAAACCGATAACGCCGTTTTGTGTCGGGAAAAGAAAATAATTCATATCGTTTTGGCTGCAAGCCGCAACAACATCGGGAACAGCGGCTTGGGGACCTTGCATTGCGGGCCACGGCGAACCGTAACTCGGACTGGTTCCGAAGGCGTTGGCGAGACTGAGGGAAAAGGAATCGAGTTCCCGAAAGAGATTGCCGTCACCGTGCGGCGCATTTGCCAACCGGTACGCGATTGAATCGAGCATTGAGTTGACGGCAAGCCGTTCCCAATGACCATCTGTAATTTGCGCGGAGTCAGCGGCAAAAGTTCGGATCACTTCCAATTCGCGGAACGGAACATAATGAAGCCCTTTACGCCGAATCGCGGAAAGATCAACACCGTGCAACACCCCTTGAAACAAATCGGGAAAACAGGCGATTCGTTCGGAAAGTGTTTCGAGGACGGGAATTACTTCGACATTCCCCTTCCCTTCGACAACCACCAGCACTTCGTTGTTGTCGCCGAACTCGTCGATGTAATCGAGCCAAAGGCGGTTGAAACCGCTGTTCGGATTAATCAGATCGAGCCGGCTCATTTTAAAGCCGAGATGTTCGGAAGTCCAATAGAGTGACCAAACTGCAATAAAAAGCGAAAAAACCAGCACCGTAACCGGATTCCGGCAACAGAGATGCGTTAGGGAGCCGAGCGGCTTGGCAAAAACCGACGACTCCGTTGTTGTTTGTGATGGATTCCGTTCCATAATAAAATAAGGTTGAGAACTTTGAAAACTCCAGCCGCATTTTAACAAAATTCGCCAAATCAAAAAAGAGGAATTTATAATTATACTTCCGGCGATCATAAAAAAGACGTTAGGCAGGTGAGGCGTTAGGCGGGAAGAAGGCAGGAAGGCATTAGGCAGCGAACCTAACACTTCCCTGCCTAATGCCTTAAGCCTTCCCGCCTCTACGGGGTAAAAACATATATTTATGACCGCCGAAAGTATATCTAAACAGGACTCACAATGTCTGAACCTTGAATTGATTGAAATCATACAAATCAACTCAATCAACTTAATCAAAGTTCAGGACAATGAGTTTTCGTTCCGGCGGTTTGCGGAGTACCGCAGACCGCCAGCTATTTTAGAATGACTCCGTTGGAGTCAGGATGAGACAAGGAACATTTTCATTTGAACCTGTTGGATCCCGTTTTCTCATTTGTTTTATTTCAACTCATTTGAAAAGGCTTTTGGGGAGAGCGGTTGTCCGGTGGCTTGTTCGACGAAGGGCGACCAGGCGTATTTGGCTCCCGGAGCGAAAACTTTTTCTGTCAGAATTTTCCCGATTTTCGGATCATCATTAACAAAGAGTTTGCCGAGTGACTGACGAAGTTGGGCGGCGAAGAGTTCGCCGAGCATGTAATTGTGGTAATACACCGGAGCAATCACAAAATGCGGTTTCGACGCCCAATCTCCGGCATTCCGGCCGGTTGGGCGTTTCAACAGTTGGTACTTTTCAACCGTTTCCCACCACCGCGTTTTCAGGTCGGCATCGGGATTCTCGTACAACTCTTTTTCAAAGTTCAACATCACAATCGTCCAACGGCAAAAGATCAACTGTTCACGCCGGCGTTGTTTTTTTAACGCTTCGGCGGCGGCACGGACTGTTTTGGAATCCAGCCCGGCAAAACGAATCATCCATTGCGGCGTCCGGGCTTTGGCACCAAACATCATGGCAATCCCTTCCGTCGTGAAAATATGAGCCGAATCACGGAGGTTGAACGGCAAACTCCGGTCACAGTTCAAAGAATAAACCCCGTGACCGCCTTCGTGCAAGACCGTATCCATCCATTCATCAGTGGGTTTGACATTGCAAAGATTACGAACATCGCCCAGCGTGTCCATGTCAATACTGAACGCGTGTTGATTCTTCCCTTCCCTTTCAAACATGTCGCTCCGTTTCAAAACCTCTTCATAAGGAAGCCCCAAATGCCGATAATATTTCACCGCAATCGCAATGATTTCTTCCTGCGTTTTGTTTTCGTAAAAGGAATTGGGATCAACTTCTTTTGACGGCGGAGCCTGTTGAAAAAACGGATTATCGTAATGCCAAGGCATCAACTGTTCCGCCGGAATCTTGAATTTAACAGCAAGTTCGGCATCAAGTTCTTTTTTCATTTCGGCAAAAATCGGCGCGGTGGTTTTTTCGAGTTCATCGAAGATTGCCAGTAGTTCTTCCGGTTTGTAGTCCTGAAACACAACTTGCATTTCCCAAAAATTTTTGAAACCGAGTTGGTGTGCGGCTTCGTTTCGGACTTTGGCTAACGCAATCACTTGATCGTCCACCTCGTCACCCACTTGTTTGAGTGCTTCCCAAATTTTTTGGCGTTTGGCGGAATCGGTTTCCTTTTCAATCATTTCGAGCAAATCGTTGTTGGTGTATTCTTTGCCGTCGAGTTTCGGACGCTGATTTTGAAACGTCTTTTCAATTTCGGACGACATTTCGAGCATTTTCTGAAGCAATTCCGGCGGGAGTTGGTTCTGAGCGTACTGGAGTTCCATTCGTTCGGCGGCTCTGGCGTCAATCTCGGAAAAACCAACCGCCTTACCACGCAAATCTTTAATCTTGGCGTATTTGACTTTGTCGCTGTGGTATTTTGCAAATTCCAACTTGGCGTTGGCGGATTTTTTGAACGCGTCCTCCTTACCGGTTGTCATGGCGTCCCATTCGGCATGAGCGGCGTTTCTGAACAATTCAAACGCTTCCGTTTGATAAAGATCCAACATGACTTTCAATTCAATCGCTTCTTCGTTCATGGCAACAGGTTTTTGGGGTTGGGGCGGCACGGCGTTACGTATCCGGTTTCGGAAGAACAACCGGTTTTGCGCCTCGGTTGTCACAGCAAAAGCGGTTAGCAGCAATGAAACAAACAGAAACAGAGTCAACATTCGAAAGAATATCCGGGACATTATTTTTCCTCTTATCGGGTTAAAGTGTTACTGAAAGAACAACAGAACAAATTATACCAAATCCAAAATCAATCACCAGATACCAGACAAAATAATAGCCGATTGGGTTTTTTACAAAAAGAAAGAAGTGAAAGAAGGTTTTTGTCGTGTATTCAATATCTTCTTCTCTTCTTTCTTCCTGCAAACAATAAAGGCAACTTCTAAAAACTCTTTTTTAACCACGAAAAACACGAACAGACACGAAAGAACGTAACTGTCTATTTTAGTAATCATGCGTCAATAAACTTATTTTTTTGTTTTGAAATATCCGTTGCAGATTCATTTTTGTTTTTCCCCAGTCGCGCAGCGACGACATGATGCATAACCGG
>JAISQH010000108.1 GCA_031274385.1 Planctomycetaceae bacterium
TCAGCCACCAATCTACACAACGTACACTTTTTCTAAAAAATAACTCATTTTTATAACAAATTATCGCGTAACAAAATCGTAATGCTACGTAAAGGCGTAAAATCAACAGGAACTAATTAAAAGACTTACTTTTTTGGTACAAAGGTATTTGTCTTTTTTGAAGTATTAAAGAATCATCTGATACAATGATCTTTTCAAGATAAAATGGAGAAAAGCATAAATCAATAAAACGTTTTAGTATATACAGACATATTAAATATGCAAAAAAAACAATCACAGCAAGAATCCACCATTCAAAACTGTATACTGGCTTAACATTGCCAAGAGGTCCGACGATCCCCGATTGTCCAGACAAGATAAGAACTATCCATGGTAAAACACAACATTGTCCTAGGATTGAGATCAAGCCTGTTACAAGTAATTGCATAAGATTTTTTATACCATGACGGCAATACTCACTATTACCATTTTCCTTAATGGAAAGCTGGAACACTGAAATTAAAAAATGTCTGTCCATAAGCGTACATGGTAAAAGCATATTTATCGAAACGCAATCTAAGTCTTCGATGATCACCCATTTTAATCATATTCATCTTTTCAGCGATGAATTGATTTTCAAGTAAAATATGATAAAAAGTAATATTTCGTGGTTTAATGCTCCATAAATGGTCCCCAAGCATAGGTATAAGTACCGGACACCTCAAGTCCCTTACTTGGTGTCCCAAAATTCCAACCAAATGTAAATCCTCTCGTATATGTGCCATCAGTATTCGGCGATAAACTTACAAAGTAATTCATCCCGACTGAAATAACACCGATTCCATATTCGCCGCCAAAACCAACAGCACCACCTCGGTAATTGCCAATTTCAGGCATGTTCCAGATAAACCCTGTATAAATTGATCCATTTGGAATAACATCAGTTTGGGCACTTGTTAATTGCAAGGTTAGGTAGATAAAGAATGCGTTACTTGAATTCTTTGCTGTTTGAGAACCTACATAATCCACACCAATTGTAATGGAAAAATGTTGATATAAAAAATTACCTACTCCTACTCCTGCATTTGCGAGTTGTGGAGGAATGTCAATTGTGGATATTTGATTGTATAGACTTACCAAAAATTGTGTACTTGGTAAGCCTACAGTCTCAAAAGATTTATGTAATTTGAAAAACTGTTAGTAGCTTTTTGAGCAAATTTTTCGAGAGTCTTGAGTGAAAACGTCACACTACCTCCAAGAATCATTGCATCTGGTAAAAACTTACCTCCATGCATGGTTACATTATGCGCACCGATGACTGCCGCCCCGCTTAAACCAGCAATGCCAGTAGAGATCGCTAAGCTTCCCAGTGAACTACACAAGTTTAATCCCATCGGATCAATCCCATTAACTGGATCGGCATGAGTATAGAGGTACTTATGAAACGACTGTGGATCATCAAGATTTCCAAAGAACGGATCAAGCCGATTAAATCTTCCGATGGCGGGGTCATAATATCTTGCACGCAAATACTGCTGCCCGATTTTTGAATCGAATTGCTCACCGCTGTACAGGAATTCCGTCAACGCATCGGCAGGATTGAAGCCAATAGCGTTACCATAAGCGTCGAAGGCGTAGAGTTCGACGATAGCACCGGCAAGATCAAGCAACACACGGGTCGAACCATGACCATCGAACGTAAAGTAGTATTCCTGTTCCGTACCATTCTTTACAACGATTTGAGCGATTTTCGAATGTCCGATAATGTAAGTTATGTTCGGTTAGCCCTACTTTTTTCACATTATAACGATTTTAACGGGGCAGAAAATTCCACATTGCCGCTACATGGCACACGAATAAACTAATTGTCAAAGATCATACCGTTACTATACCAGAACGTAGCTATCTATTTTATTTTTTTACCACGAAGCATTTTTAAAAACACGAAGAACGTAACGAATTGAACAACAACGATGATTGGAATCATTGAAAAGAATCCGGCAATGAAATGATTCAATAAAATCCTTCGTGTTTTTTAAACAACGCATTGTACTTTTCGTACCTTCGTGGTGAAATATTCTTTGAGTGTTGTAGCAAATGAAAATTGACAGTTACTCAATTTTCACCTATCCAAACTCTATAAACTGTATGAACTTTTCATTCCGGCAACGGTTTACCTTTTGTTTCGGGACCGAGCCAGGTGATGATGATTCCGAAAATAAAAGTTACGGACATTGCCACTCCGGCATAACGGATCGGTTCGGGCGCATCGTGGAAAACGTAACTTGTAAGTAATCCCAAGCCCATCGGTCCTGTTGCCGCAATAAAACGACCAATATTGTAGCAGAATGATACGGCAGTACTTCGTAAATGAGTCGGGAATAATTCCGGGAAGTAAATAGCGTAACCGCCGAAAAGTGATAACGCACAAAAACCAAGCAACGGCGTCATCCAAAGAACTTCCGTCGGCGTGTCCATCAGCAAAAAAACAACACACGTCATCACAAGTGATGCTGCAAAAAATATTGTAAACGCCGGACGACGACCAAATCGCTCCGCAACAATCGTAATCGCCAACGTTCCAAACATCGCACCAAGATTGAACAAAAGCGACGTAATACTCCCCCAAACTCCAACGTAACTACTGATTTCTTTGGCTCGTTTCGAAATCCGATCCGCCAAATCAGTGAATGTTTCCGTATCATTTTTTAACGGAGCCGCAGAAAGAATAATATCGCGGCGGCTTCGTTCTTCGGCAGTTTGAATCTTCCGTTTACCGTCCGGCGATTCATGATCCAATGTAACAAGAATTTTTTCTTTACTCAATTCATTGTTTTGGTTTTCAAGAACCGCAAGGAAAATCGCGCCCGGATCATTCGTTTTAGGTTGAACATCAATAAAACTTTGTAACATAATTTTCTTTTCCAAAGCAATCGGCAAAAATTCTTTCGGAGAAGCAGCAAGCATTCGGACAAATTCAAAATCAATTTTTTCAACATCACCCGCATTTCGGACTTCCTGATTTTTACTGTTACGAAACGCGGTTCGGGTCAAATCAACACTGAAAAATCCAATTCCCCAAAGTCCTATCACACCGCAAGTCGCCAGAAGCATTCCGATAATAATGTTGTAACGCCAACGCGGATTGCCGAAAAGATCGCTTAGCGAACCGGCTTTTTTAACTCCACCCGACGCAACCGCTTGTTTCCATTTTTCCGGTTCTTCCAATCGCCGCATAATCACAACCGCCAACAACGCCGGAAGGAAACCAATAAAAAACATGACACGCCAAATCGGAAATCCTCCGAAAAGACTGAAATGTTGATCCAAAAATGTCAGGAACATGGTGAGAATTGCCGCACTAAAATTACAAAACGCCGCAACAATTTGGAGCATTCCGAGCGATTTTGCCCTTGCCCGATCCGGCATCGTTTCGGCAAGCAATGTTACTCCGGCAGCAAACTGACCGCCCACGCCCATTCCGGTTAAAAAACGATAAATGAGAAAATCCCACCAACTCGTTGCCATCCCGCCCAATCCGGTAAAAGCAGCATAAACCAAAATCGTCATAATCATCACTTTGGCACGACCAAATTTGTCGCCCATAATTCCGAACAAAATGCCGCCAACCGCCCAACCAATCAGCATCAAAGATGTTGCGTAACCTCCCATCGCAACAACCCGCGCATCAGTCGTATCAAGACCCATCAAATCCGCTAATGCCGGATTACGTACAAGATTGAATATCTGTTGGTCAAAAGTGTCAAAACCCCAACCAAGACAACAGACAATAAAAACAAACCAATGATAACGGGTTAATAATTTGTACCAAGGAACATTGTTGGAAGAATTCATGTTTTTAAGCAGGTAAAAAATTGTTTTTAAATTCAAACTATCAAGGATTCGTAACGGAATATCAATCAAGACACAACTTCGATCAATTCCCATTCACGTTTTTACTGTTCACGTTTTTCTGTTTTACTACGATACTGTTCTAATTTTTGCGCAAGAAGCTGACGTAGTGTTGTTTCATCTTTTGTCATAGGCGGAAGTTGATTTCGCAGTCCGGGTAAAGTAAGCCCGCTACTAAGGGAGCTTGTAAAAATAAGGGTTTTGAGAAAAATTCTCAACAATTGTTACAAATGATAAGGTATTAAATATAGTCAGTTACCCACTTGCGTCTCCACTAAATAAGCCGGTCGATTTCGGAGACTGATAAACCTGTTGCCTTCGAGATCGTCTCTTGATCCACGCCGAGACGTTTGAGATTCCGGGCAGTCTCGATTTTCCCTTCGGCTTTGCCTTCCGCCAAGCCTTCGGCTTTTCCTTTGGCTTCGCCTTCCAGACGAGCAGTTTCGATGACATTGCGGTTGTCACGGTAAACTTTCAAATCGTTTTGGTACGCCTCTTGAAGTGCCAGCGGATACTTGACATACTCCGCCGTGTCAAACGCCTTTTCAAAAACCGGTTCACGAAGAATCGCAGGAATGTCGTCGAACGAT
>JAISQH010000546.1 GCA_031274385.1 Planctomycetaceae bacterium
AGACTTCACGAATAAGCAAAACGGAAAAAGGTGCCAATCGACGCGGAATTATTATTTCGATATTGGGAACACTGCGGCGACGGTTACAAGATTTCTCGCTCGATTCCATCCTGAAATGTATCTTTGAATCGTATCAATTAGGAATCTCCCTCTTTTCAATCATCAAACCACCAGAAACTCAATAATAACACAATAATCACGCCAGAATAGAAAGGCGAAAACAAAAAATATCGACGCCAACTTGATACCTCATAATAAAACAAATATGGAAAAATTAAAATAGACAGTTACTCGCGATGTTGGGTCGCATCGGAAATAGTGCTGCGTGAAATGGGTGAGTGAATCCCCATGTGATACAATTTTTGAGGAACCGCTCGAAGGCAACTAACAACATCACGCAAACTTTCACGATAAGTAAACTGAGCCAATAACATCACCCGAAAATAATCTGCACAACGAAATTGCCGAACCCGATAATCATCTTGATACCGAGCAACACAAGTTTGGAATCGCCTCCAAGTGATAAGATTCATGATCTGCGTAAAAACATATTGACCATCGTGCATAGTGACCTACCTTTCATTTAAAGTGTCCCGTCGCCGGGCAATTTGAAATCGATGCAGGTCAAAATTTTACATAAACTTAATAAATAAAAAAGGTTATAGCAGATTTTTGCTAAATTAACTGGACACTAGTGACTAGTGATAAAAAATAAAAGAGACCGTTACTCGGTCTCTTTTCTAAAATCAAATTTGGTGTATTGACGAGTTTCTTGCTCCAGATATAATATGTCCAATCTTTGGAATTTAACGTTGAAAATATGGAAAAGAGCCGGTTATTTTTGTTGCATTTGTTGCAATACCGGACACGAAATATTTTCATCTAACTATTTACATTAAAAGTTAAGAGGAGTTCACAGATGGTTTGGGACATTAACGACATCAAGGCAATGAAACAACGTCTTTCTGAAGGGGAGTCGGTTGCGTCGGTAGCAGAGTCATTCGGAGTCAGTGCTTCTGCGATTTATGCCACGTCACGAAATTATGGTATTAGCATTCGGGCTTGCCGAAATACCAAACAAGCAAAATCAGCCAAAAAGCAAAGAGACATGGCGAAATTTCTCGAACAGGAACAAGCCGTTATGAAACGCCGTGAAATCCGAGATGCAGCCCGGAATGCCCGATTAGCGGAAATTGCGGAAGTCCGGCGCAGCGGTCTGTCATTGCGGGCGATTGGCGCGAAGTTCAATATCTCCAACGAATGGGTACGGCAGTTGATTCTTCAGTACAACGAAACAGCGGAAGACCCGGTGCCGTTGTTTCGGATGCCATGTCCGCCATTGGAAAAAATCACCGAACGCCGTCGAAAAGTTGCCGAACTGCGGCGAGCCGGATTGTCTTATCAGGAAATCGCCGAGAAATTGAAAGTGCCAAAGGCAAGAATTAAAAACGACGTTAAGTTGTTGTGTGAGCGTGACCCGTCAGTAGAACCGGTTCCGGTGTTTTCCGTGTTGAAACGGAAAATCGATGAAAAGGCGAAGAAGGACATTATCAAATCGCGAAAATCAGGGCAAACGTACAAACAAATCGCTGAAAAGTACGATGTGACGCCCGGCAGGATTTTTCACATCTGCCGAAACGCCGGAATCACAGACCATCCGCAATTAAAAAACGGAAAAAAGAAATGATTGTTTCATCCCTTTTTGAAGGTTTTTTGAAAAGGGAACTCCTATTTTGATTGATTCGGGAATGAATCTCTCTCAACGGCGAAACAGATAGACTCTTTGTACTTGAGTTTTCTGTTTTAGACTTTCCGCAGGCAATGAGGCTTGAGGCAACAGGCGTTTGAAAAGCAAACCTAATGCCTCAAGCCTAACCGACTAAACGTAACACGTGAAAGCGAATTTTAAAGTGTAAAAAGTACAATGAACAACCGGTTACAGGCAACTGATGACAAAACGTTGCCTTCCGGTGTTATCTTTGAGGATTCGGGTTTCCTTCCAATCAGCGAACAAGGCAACAACCGATTCGGCAATCATCGGACTACATTCGAGTAAAAGAAAACCGCCGGGCTTGAGTTTTTCCGCCGCTTGAACCGCAAGCCGCTCAATCACTTCGGTTCCCTTCAATCCGGCAAGCAATGCCTGTTGCGGTTCGAATTTTCGGACATCATCAGGAAGAACATCGTATTCAGACCGGCTGATATAGGGCAAATTACCGACAATCACATCAAACTGCCCCGCAACCTCCGTCAGCAAATCCGAACATCGAAATTCAATTCGGTCGGCAACCCCGTTCGCAACCGCATTCGATTCCGCCACACTCAATGCCTCCGGGCAAAGATCAACCGCAATAATGGTTGTTGATTTTAGCGATGGAGGCAAGTTCTTTGCCAACGCAATTGCAATCGCTCCGCTGCCGGTTCCAACATCGCAGACAACCAATGAAGTCTGTGAAGAAGAGGAAAGAGAGGAAGTAGATGAAGTAGTTGAAATAGAGGACGCAAATGAACTAAAAGTATCCGAAAACGTTTTTAAGATATCCAATGTTTCAAGCACCAATTGTTCTGTTTCCGGGCGTGGAATCAGAACAGTCCGGTTGACTTTGAACGGAATTGAAAAAAATTCTTTGAATCCGACCAAATAGGCAACCGGTTCACCTATTCCGCGTCGTTTAACAAATTCCCGGAAGAGCGTTCGTTGTGATTCGGCAGGTTCTGTTTCGAAGTGGGTATAAAGTTCGATTCGCCTGAGCTTCATTGCTGCGGCAAGAAGAATCTCCGCCTCAAGACGCGGGGTATCGATTCCTTTTTTTTTGAAAAATTCGGTTGTCCATTCGAGCAGCCGTTTGACCGTCCATGTTTCTGCCTGCGACATCGAACCTCCTTATGGTTGCGAAAAGATATTCAGGAAAATTCCAACACAGAACCTCAATCTCTATTCCATTCCGTTTTCCAAGAACAACGGAAAAATAGTTTAGTTGAGAATCAGTATAAGTTAAGACGAGCCATCTTTCAAGAGATTGCTGATCTCAGTCAAAATCGTCCCTACATTAGACCTTTTCTCTAACATTCTAAAAACGCCCCGAAGTGGCAAAATATATACTTCAAACGGGTAGAGATTGGACATTTTCAAACGTTTGAAATTGCATTGTCATCAGGGTTTTTAGTTCATCGTGATATTGCTTTGTTCCC
>JAISQH010000189.1 GCA_031274385.1 Planctomycetaceae bacterium
TACCGTATCCAATGGATTCCCATGTAATCGTCCCGGAAATGGCATCTAACCAAGAGTTGGCAGCGGCAACTGTGGAATGATAATAATCCCAATCATCGAACGAACCGCCGTCATGGTTATCAGGATCAATGTATGTTGCGGCTGCCTGAATACCAAATGTACCGTTCGAAATATTAAAGGTTCCGCTCGTTTCATGAATAATTTCCCAAACAACAAGTTGATAGAAATAAGCACTGGCGTCGTCAATAATATTTCCGTCAAAATCGTAAACGGTAGAATAGACGTGCGAAAAGAGTGAGTTCAATGCGTCTTTTTGCGATTGCGTGTACAACGTCATACTCGGTGAATTTAGCGCAACCGGATCATAATTTTGACCGATCAACGGATTATTAAATTCCGGTGAGGTCATTGTGTCGTGGTCAATACAAAAAGCCCGAAAAAGTTGATCGGTGTCAGCATTCTCAATTTTTATGGTTTCAGCATTCCCCCAACCATTATTATTGGAAACGTCGAGAAATTGAAAATAATGGGCGTAATTTCGCCAATCATCGTAATTGGAATGAAGCGTGTCGCAGTAACCCTTGTTGACCAAACCAATTATAGCCAACATCGAAATCACAGCAACAAAAAAACGAATCATTGGGTTCATGGTCATAACTCCTTATTAAATTATAAGTAATGTTAACTGAAGCTTGTTTTATCGGATAACACCTTTTACGGCGTTAAGATACCAGATGCAAAATGCTTGCCAAATCAGAATCAAATGTTGCTTTTTTAAAAATTATCCGGCTCAGCATGACAAAACTACGTAATTCATTATAATAAATAATCTTACAAATCATTTTCGTTTTATAAAAATTATGGGAAACGGCATGAAAAAAGGGTTTCAGGTTTTTTAAAACGTTATGTCGCCTTTTATAAAAAGCAAAAGTAATCAATCTTTTTAAAAAGTGTATCGATTTGAAACAAAAACCTTATTTTCCCGATAAAATATTTTTGACAAAATCAATACCTCACATCATAGCATATCCTACCGAAATATTCCACAAAAAATTGTCAAAATGATTCAAATAAAATTTTGGGGAAACATAATAAGACATTCGGTCAATTTCGTTTTCGGTATCATTATAAATGGAAATTACCGTATTGATACTATTAATATTACTAAAAAATCCCGCAAAATTGATGAAATCGGTAAATTTTGCCGATTATACCAAAGAAGTTTGTACGATTCACTATTTACCAATGTCAGCACTCATTTTTTTTCCCCCCCATGCGACCAATACGATTTATTTTTGCAATTCACAATCACCAACCGGTCGGTAATTTCGGACACGTTTTTGAACAGGCTTATCAAGAGAGTTATCTTCCGTTTCTTGATGTTTTCGAAGGATATGGAAAAATCAAGTTGGCACTTCATACCAGTGGTTCGTTGATTGAATGGCTGGCAGAAGAACACCCTGAATATTTGAGCCGGATTGCGGCTCTTGTCCGTCAACACCGAATCGAAATCATTGGCGGACCGTTTTTCGAGCCGATTCTTGCCATGTTGCCGTCTCGTGACCGGATTGGTCAGATTGAAATGTTTTCCGACTGGCTTAAAAAACGGCTTGGTGCGGAGGTTGCCGGTCTTTGGATTCCTGAACGGGTTTGGGAACAAAGTTATGTTCGTGATCTTGCTGAGGCTGGAATGTCCTACACGATTCTGGACGATTCCCATCTTAAATTTGCCGGAATTAAGGAATCCGCATTGACACGGCATTATCTGACCGAAGATGACGGCAAGACGATCAATGTGTTTCCGGGCAGTGAACGGCTTCGGTATTTGATTCCGTTTGGTCAGATTGAAGATGTGATTTCGTATTTCTCAGAGATTTCGGAAAAAGATTTTCAGGCGGTTCTTGTTCATGCAGACGACGGCGAAAAGTTTGGTTCTTGGCCCGAGACTTATCGGCACGTTTATGATGATAAATGGTTACATCGTTTTTTTGATGCGTTATCGGAAAACAGCGATTGGATCATAACAACAACACCGTCCGAAGCGATTGCGTCGGTTCCGTCTCTTGGCAAGATTTACATTCCTGACGGCAGTTACCGTGAAATGACCGAGTGGGTTCTGGAACCGGATCAGCAACTCGAAATCGATCAACTTCGGGGCGACATGGAACACGATTCGCGTTGGTTGATTATCAAGCAATTTTTGCATGGCGGTTTCTGGCGGAATTTCAAGGTTCGTTATCCTGAATCCGACGAGATGTACTGCCGCATGATGAACGTCAGTTCCCGGCTTTACAATGCCATCGAACAAGGCTGGAGCGGAGCCGACATTGATTTGGCGCGGGAATCGTTGTACCGTAGTCAGTGTAATTGCGGATATTGGCATGGTGCGTTTGGCGGAATTTACCTGCCGCATTTACGAAACGCGGTTTATCGGGAACTGATTAAGTCGGATCGTCTGATCGATGTGGCAACAGACCGGTTAGGCTCATGGGTTGAATCTCAAACGGCTGATTTCAATTTTGACAGTAAAAACGAAGTTCGGCTGACGAATGATCAACTTAACTTGTTGGTGGCACCTCATCTTGGCGGAATGATGTACGAATTGGACATCAAATCGATTGCGCACAATCTTTTGGCAACACTAACCCGGCGTCCTGAAGCGTATCACCAAAAAATTGCGCAACGTCATCAGTTTGAGGAAGCCGGAAATTCCCGAATTATTTTCAAACAGGAGGGTCTTGAGCGGCGTCTGCAATATGATTGGTATCCTCGCAAGAGTCTAATTGATTTATTTTACGATTTCGATGCAGATTTTGACGCGGTTCGGCAATGCCGGGTGGGTCAACACGGCGAGTTTGTTCAACGGGAGTATGATGCGGTTGTTCGCAAAAAGCAGGGTCGTGTTCAGATTCTTCTTTCGCGTGAGGCGCAGGCTTACGGGGCGGCGATTCGGATTGACAAGGGCATTACGCTGAGTGAGGGGAGTTCTGTTGTGGAAATTGCGTACCGGCTTAGTAATTTACCGAAGGATTATCGAATTCATTTTGCTGTGGAGATGAATTTTGCCGGAATGCCGGGTGGAGTGGAAAACCGATATTTTCACGGTTCCGGTGGAGCGAGGGGTCAACGATTGGGCAATTTGAGTACGAATCTTGATTTGACGGGCGGTACGGAAATTGGTCTTTACGATGACTGGCTTGGGTTGGATGTTCGGTTGAAGACGAGCCGGGCGACGGATTTTTATGCGTTTCCGGTTGAGACGGTCAGTCAGTCGGTTGAGGGGTTTGAATTGGTGCATCAATCGGTTGCGTTACAACCGCATTGGCGATTCATACCGGATGAAACCGGTATTTGGTCGGTTGAAATGTTCCTTGATCTGGACACCTCTATTGCCCGCCAACGCGACCAAAATGCCCACGCCTTCCTCAAAGACGCCGCCAAAGTCCTCGTCGGAGAGTTAAATTAACCGGTTCTTAAATCCAAGCAGACTATCGATTTTTGAGAATCTGCCGATGAATGGAGTTGATAAGTGATTTCGCTGTGGCGGTGTTTCGGTTTGAAAACTTTATGGTTTGGAGTATGTCAAGATCGTTTCGATCTCGATTTAGGCGGTGGGCAAAACTGTCTATTGTCGTTAAAACCGTTTGAGTGAGCGGAGTATCAACTTCAATTTTACTGATTTCTTTTGGGAGCCGGAGTACGAGCGATTGGCGGAATTGATTGCGGCGGCGAGTCTTTTGTACGTTGATGAGACCGGCTGGAAAAAAGGTAAGAAGTCGTGTTACACGTGGGTTTTTGGAACGATTGCAGAGGTTTATTATTGTTGCGGTGTGGGGCGTGGTAAGGATATTTTAACAAAAACACTCGGCGAACATTTTGCCGGCATCGGTGTAACAGATGACTACACGTGTTATGACTCCATTTTTTCGCAACATCAATTATGTTGGGCACATTTTCTTCGTAAGGCAGCGGAGTTGATGTTGCGCAATCCAACCGTTAAAGCGTACCAACGTTTTTATATTCGTCTTCTTTTACTTTATCGTCTCGCCAAACGTTACCAAAATGACGCACGTCTTACGGTGAGCCGTGCGGCAAAGGTACGGGAATTACAGCAGAAAACATTGAAACTCTGTACCCGATGCCGCGAAGAGATTGTGACCGAGAAACAAGCGGAAAAGGTAACTGTCTATTTTGTTTTTTCAAGTTTGCGTGCAACGATGTAAAAACAATTCCGTAAAACAACTCCGTAGGAGTTGACTTTGGATAACCCCGTGCAAGCGGAGCGCAGCACGGGGGAAAGTACAAAAATCAAAACGAACTCTGAAAGAGTTCAATAAAAAGTACATTTGGCGGGCGGAGTGTCATGGTCAACCCGGACATCAAAATTGAACTCCTACGGAGTTCCGGTAAGTTTGGGATTTTACTTACCCCGTGCTGCGCAAGCTTGCACGGGGTTATCCAACTTAAACTCCTTCGGAGTTGTTTTAGTTAGTTGTTTTTAGTTAGTTGTTTCAGTTACTTTGCGCGCAATCCTTAAAAAATAAAATAGACAGTTACAAAAATCTTCCTTGAGTAAAATAAAATAATGAATACGGTCAAAAACAGAACAAGTTAAAACTAATTTTGAATTTCTTTGCGTCTTTGCGCGCAATCCTTAAAAAACAAAATAGACCGTTACCATGAAAAACGTTACAATAAGTTTATTTCCAAAACAACAATTCACCATTTACCATTTACAAACCACAAATTTCCAATGCAATATGTTCTCAGTGTTATGACGAGCGATCATCCGGGTATTGTTGCCGGAGTGAGTTCCGCTGTTCACCGGCTCGGAGGAAATATCAATTCCTGTAGTCAGACGGTTTTGGGCGGTTATTTTACGTTTATCACGATCATTGATTTACCGAAACAATATACTTCGGAAGAACTCGTCAGAGAAATTCAGTTTTCGGAAGGTCTCGGTTCCGATTATCAGGTGATCGCCCAACCTTACAAATTATCCGATACGGAAAATTCCATTAGTTCCATAAATTCAAATGATCCGAATGGTTTAAATGTTCCGAAATCGGCAGGTGAAACATTTGTTATTACGGCATTCGGAAAAGACCGACCGGGTATTGTCAAGGAATTTAGCCGTTATCTTGCGGGACACGATATTAATATTACCGATTTGTACGGCGACCGAAATGGTGACGATTTTGTCCTGATCGGGCAGTTGACCATTCCTGCCAACATCAACATCGGAAATCTTCAGGACGATTTGGAAGAAACCGGCAAAGAATTCGGCTTCACAGTAAAACTTCAGCACAACAATATTTTTGTTGCGACAAATCAACTCCGCCTCGCAGAGTGAAATACACAATGACGTACCGCAATTAGACGCGATTATATACTCATTCCACTTTAGTTTTCGTTTTTCTTTTTTTACCGTTCCGTTTTTAGAGTTTCCACAGACAAGGTAGGCAACCTCTACGGAGAGAGGTCGTCTACCTAACTTCAGTAAGCCTACCAGATGACTCCAAAAGGAAAAAAGAAAACAGAAAATTCAAGTGAAAAGAGTATATTATTCCCATTCGATGGTTGCCGGTGGTTTCGAGCTGATATCGTACACAACACGGTTGACGCCTTTAACTTCGTTGATGATTCGTGTTGACATTTTACGGAGCAACGCATCAGGAAGCGGTGACCAATCCGCCGTCATAAAATCGTCAGTTGTAACGCAACGAATCGCAATTGCGTCATCGTAAGTCCGACCGTCACCCATCACACCGACACTCTTCACCGGTAACAGTACAGCAAAAACCTGCGAAACGTCACGATAAAGTCCCGCTCCCTGAATTTCCTCAATCACAATCGCATCCGCTTCCCGAAGCCGCGCCAGTTTTTCGCGGGTGACTTCGCCAAGACAGCGTACACCAAGACCCGGACCGGGAAACGGATGACGCCAAACAAAGTCCTCCGGCAATCCAAGTTCAATACCGAGTTTTCGTACTTCATCCTTAAAAAGTTCCCGAAGCGGTTCGATCAATTTGAATCCGAGTGTTTCCGGCAAACCGCCGACATTGTGATGGAGTTTAATTGTTGCAGCAGGATTCCCGCCGGTTTGATCAAGACTTGCCCCGCTCTCAATAATGTCCGGGTAAATCGTACCTTGTGCCAAATATTGTACATTGCCCAATTTTTGTGCCGCTTCTGCAAAAACATCAATAAAATAATGTCCGATACGCCGCCGTTTTTCCTGCGGTTCGACGATTCCGGCAAGCCGTTCCAAAAAACCATTCGATGCGTCAATCATTTTTAGTTCCACATCGAAATGCCCCTCGAACGCCCGAACAACCGCTTCCGCTTCGCCTTTCCGCATCAAACCGTTATCAACCAGAATACATTTAAGTTGCCTGCCAATGGATGTCGATAAAATAGCCGCAACAACCGCCGAATCAACTCCGCCGGACAATCCGCAAATCACCTGACCGTTTCCAATCTCGTGACGAAAACGTTCCACCGCCGACGCCGCAAAATTCTTCATTGTCCATGTTCCACGACAACCGCAAATTTCACGGACAAACCGGAGGAATGTTTCCGTACCATATTGTGTGTGAACCACTTCGGGGTGAAACTGGACTCCGTAAAGCGGCTTTTCGCAATGCCGCATCGCACAAACCGGACTGCTTGTTGACGTTGCGAGCGGTTCAAACTCCGGCGGCAATTTTGTTACATGATCGCCGTGACTCATCCAGACTTGCTGTGTTTCCGGTGTGCCTCGAAAAAGCGGTGATTTCGTACCGATTTCGGTCAGTTCCAGTGTGGCGCGTCCGTATTCCCGATCAGGCGACGGAGCCACTGTTCCGCCGAAACACGTTGCCAGTAATTGCATTCCGTAACAGATTCCAAGCACCGGAATGTTAAGATCAAAGAGTTTCGGATCACAATGTTTGGCGTCTTTTTCGTACACACTGGACGGTCCGCCCGATAGAATCAAACCCTTCGGAGCAAGACGCCGAACTTCTTCCGCCGTTACCGAATACGGAACAATTCGCGAATAAACGCCGCTTTCACGAACACGACGAGCAATCAGTTGAACATACTGAGCACCAAAATCAAGAATCAAAATTTTTTCTTCCATACCTTCCATATCTTATACTTTGTAGTTAATAGTTAATAGTTAGTAGTGAATAGTGAATAGTTAATAGTGAATAGTGAATAGTTTCGCAAGCGTTGTTCACTACGGAGTTGTTTCATTATATCAAAATCAATTTCGGTTTGATGTTTTTTTCACAGGAAAGGAAGAGAAGAGAATGGAAGAATATATTCAAAACTTCCCTTCTTTCCTTACCTTCCTGTGAACACTTACCTCGTGGTAAAAGATAATTACACGCTAAAAATTGTTTCCAAATCGTCACTTGAAGTATTGATAATACGGATACGTTGGAGTAACGCCCGGAATCGCGGATCGGCTTGGCTTTCCCGAAATCGGGGCGATTGCCGCAAATCAAGCGGCGTCGGGGTAATAAGAATCAATTCGGCACTCGGATCAATTTGAGAAACCGCCTTGAACAAAGCGGTTGCCAAACCATCGTCGCGACTTGGTTCGGCTAAGGCTAAACGGTACAAAATACTGTCAACAATCGGCAGGCAAATCGGACCATAAAGATAATCATTGTAACCGTTATTCGTTGAAAAAAACAAATTACAACCGCCGCGCCGTGTCAATTCTGAAACAAGAGTTGCGGTAAAACTGATTGCCAATTCAAAATTTTCCCGTAGAATTTCATTCAATTCACCTTCTTGATACAGATCAATCAAAACAGCACAATCCCGATTTTGATTCTGTTCAAATTGCCGGACAACCGGTTCCAGATGTTTTGCCCAAGCCCGCCAGTGAATCCATTTTTTCGAATCGCCCCGTTGCCAACGCCGAACCCCTAAAAATTCACCGGAAACACGAGCCGGAGAATAACGGGGACGTTGCTGATTTTCATTGGCTTCGTGCTGCCGTGTTCTCCACTGGGTCGAAAGTTTGCCGAGTTTCGGATAAACACAAAATTCAATGTTTTCGCCATTTGAAACCGGTTGTTCCATCCAGTGCCGGAAAAAACCGAAGGGAAAACGGGTTGAAATCAAGGCGGGACCGATTTGGTAACGACCGCGTTGCGGCAGACGCCCGGCGTACGATTTTTTTCGTGTTTGACCGTTTGGAATGTATTCAAAATAAACTGCCGGTTCATAAGGTTTGATTTTTTCCTGTTTCTCGATTCCGTTGTTTTGAAGATGCCGGATACGATCCACCACCACAACGCCCCAACTGGAAAGTGACCGCCAAGATTGGGGTCTTGGATTTGTTGTTTCAAGATGGACAATAAACGGTTCGCCTGCGAAAATCTGCATGGGCATCATTCGGCGAACCTGCAAGCCCCGCAACGAACGCCGCCCCAAACGCCAGGCAATCACCAACGGAGCACAAAGAAACGCCGCAAAAAGCAACATCGGATTGACTTCACGGATGACCGAGCCAATGAGAATCCCGATTACAAGAAACAAAAAGTAAATGCCATCCCGACTAATAACTGTTTTCATCGAAAAATTGGGGATTTGTGATTTGGGGTTTGTGATTTGGGGTTTGTGGTTTGTGGTTTGT
>JAISQH010000215.1 GCA_031274385.1 Planctomycetaceae bacterium
TAAACCTCCTGACAAATTTGCAAACGGCGTTCTTCCGACATGCTAAACTGTCGGGCAAGCCGAATGTAACCGCGCAAACCACGAACCTTGAACTTATTCTCCTTCGATTCCTTCGCCAATTTCAAACACGCGGCAGCAATCAAATCAAGGTCTTGCGGCGAACGCCATTGACCAAGAATCGCGGTTGCTTTGTCTTTCAATTCGGCGTCGTCGCTCCAAGCATATTGTGTGACAATTTCCATTGCCTTCGCTCCGCCGATTTCCTTGAGCAAATCGAGAAGGTTGACCTTCATCGCGTTGGAACCGGTTGCAAACAGTTTGAGAACTTCCGCCGAAGCGGCATCTTGCGGCAAACGTGTACAAGCCGATTTCAGTACAACAAGAATCTTGTCGGCTTCTTCATCTGATTTCGATTGACCAAGCACGTCAAGAAGAATCGGTAAGTCTTCAATTCCAGCCGTTTGACCAAGCGCATCAATTGCCGCTTTACGGACAAGAGCGTTTGAATCTTGCAAACTCTTTTTCAAAAGCGGATACGCCGAAATGATTCGGCGGTCTTCCACGAGACTGATTGCGGCAACTTTTGCGGTAACACCGCCCTTTTCGAGCAACCCCACAATAGCATCGTCAATTTCTTTACCGGGTAAATTGCGCAACGTATTTTGAGCGGCATTGGCGATTTCCGGCGATTCCGTTTGATTTGCCGCATCAATCAGAATCGGCAGCACAGACGGATCTCCGACATTTCGTAACGAATCAATCGCCGCAACACGAACCGCAACATCGCCGGATTTGGCAAGTTCCGAAATGGCAGGAAGCGAAACAACCTTCGATTCTTTGTCTTTCCGATCACCGATAGAACGAACCAACTTGGCTTTTCGTAACGGATCGGATTGCTTACCGAGTTGTTCGACCATTGCTTTTGTTACGGCGGCTCCGGCGGGAAGCTCACGCCCCGCTTTGAGACCCACACCAAAAAACTTTGGCGATTCGGAATTTAATTGAGCAACAAGCAAGTTGATCCCGTCAAGTCCGCGAGCCAAAATCCCCCAATACACAGCGGATTCTTTTTGATAGGCTTTAATATCCGCAACAGCCAACGCATCATAAATTTTGATGGCTTTATCCTTTTCGCCTTTCTTTGCAAAAACTTCGGCAAGAAGGAAACCGGAATCCGCCAACGCCGGATCAAGCGATTTTTGTGTGAAAAATTCAACCGCTTCATCACCGGCAGTGAGAGCGTAAGCGTAACCTGCCGCCTTGCGAACATCGAGGTCTTCGTGTTTTAGAAATTCTTTGGCGGTTGCCGCTGTTTGCGGTACAATATTGAAATGCTGCGACCGAACACCAAGCGTTGTCAGAATACCGGCAAGCGCGGCAGAGCGTTTGACGGTTTTCGTTGCAGCGGCAAGGGCAATGTCAATCTCGTCACCGGGAATGGTTTCCAATGCGTACCGTGCATAAAAACCTTCCTTTTCAATGTCGAGTTTTTCAACAAGAACCGGAACCGCCGCTTTCGTACCATACATTCCGAGCCGTTTGAAAGCGAACATTTTGAGACGCAAAATATCGTTTTCTGTTCCCGACTGTTTCGCAATGTCCAGCATAATGTTTTCGTCGGTTGTGGAAAGGAGCAGTTTAATGACATCGGCTCCTTTTTCCAACAACGCATCCTTCGGAACTTTGTGCCAATCGGGGTCTTGCGCCATCGCGGAACAAATTAAAAAAACCGATACGGCAATAAAAGAAAATAGATGTTTCATTTTTAGTTGAGAGTTGAGAGTTGAGAGTGGATAGTTGATAGTGAATAATAAAACAGCGGAAAGTTGATTGTGAAAAGCAAAGAACAGGCGACATAAACTCTCCACTATCAACTCTCCACTAAACTAACATCGCCATGGACTTCGCATGGCGCGGCTTCGTAAACGGTTGGCGGTTTCGACTTCGGGGCTGTTGCCGATGAACTCTTCTTTGACCGGATCAAACTTCAATGAGAACGGCTTTGCCGAATCAGACAATTGCGCCGGATTGAGATCCCATGCGATTTTAGCACAGTGTGACGCGATGTGAGCGTTGGCGGCAACATCGGCGTTGGAAGCAGGTTTTTTCCGTGATTTGACGCAATCCAAAAATTCCCGGACATGATTATCCGGTGACGTTCCCGGCATTCCAAAGAATTTCAACTCTTTACGAAGAGCGTCAGAGGAAACTTCCATTCTGCCGGTATCACCGGTTTCAACCCAACCTTCTTCGCCGACATATCGGGCGGAACAAGTTCCAAGACCAAGCCAACCGTCATTTCGGCAAACGAGTTTAACACCGTTAGCGTATCGGGCTTCAACACGGGCGGTTTTTTCGCCTTTTTCGTTGTAGGTTGCCCAGTATTCAACCGGAACGGTATCATCCGATTGATTTGCCCATTGACAGAGATCAACGGTATGCGTTCCCCATTCGAGGATTCCGCCGCCGTGAAAATCGTAAAAACCGCGCCAACCGCCCCGAACATACGCTTCGTTGTAGGGACGCCACGGACAAGGACCGAGCCAAAGTTCCCAATCAACTTCGTCTTGCGGCGGTTCCGGTTGAGCGGGCAACCAATCATGAGTTGTTCCGGGACTCAACGTGTTGGCGTGAACTTCGATGAGTTTGCCGAGTTTTCCTTCGTGCGCCAGTTTTGCTGCCAATTGGAAGTTACCGATATTCCGGCGTTGCGTTCCGGCTTGAAACACACGACCGTAACGATTAACCGCTTTTTCGACTGCCCGACTTTCCTGAATCGTGAGCGACAACGGTTTTTCGCAATAAATGTCTTTTCCCGCTTTAGCGGCAACAATGGACGCCATTGTGTGCCAACGGTCACCGGTTGCAATTAAAACGGCGTCCATTTGGGGATTGGCATCGTAAAATTCAAACATATTGCGAAACATGGTGCAGTCGTTACTGCCGTATTTGGCGTCCGCAGTTTGTTTTACCCATTCGCGGCGGCTTTTTCGGATATCGCAGATTGAAAGAAATCGGACATCGGGATTGTTCAAAAACACGCTAAAATCATGTTGTCCCCGACTTCCGATGCCGAGAGCACCGAGAATAATTTGTTCACTGGGCGGAACGGCTCCGTTTTTCCCAAGCACGTTGCCGGGAATATAAAACGGAACAGCCGCAACCGTAGTCAATGCTACCGTTCGCTGTAGAAATTGCCGTCGATTGACGGTTCCAGAGGTTTTTACAGGATGTTGTGAAGCCATGTCATTTCTCCATAAGTTACGTGAAACGAATCAGAGCGGGTTTTCAACCCGACGAGAGAAACAGTATAATCAAACGGTAGGGTGTTATGCAAGAGCCGAGAAAAAATTTCAGATGATTTCTTTTTTTTGTGGGGAACGATTTTAGTAGTCAATGCAGTGTTAGCGACGGGGGCTTGCCCCCGAAATAGGAATCGACAAGGGCTTGTCCCCGAAATTGATTGCGAACGAAATTGATTGATAGCGGACACAAGCGTAAGAAAAGTATCCATCTCGTCGGGGGCAAGCCCCCGTCGCTAACGCTGCTACTGACTACTAATAACGATTAAATCGGTTATAACGGCGACCTGTTCCGAATGGAGCGGTTATAACAATAAAATGATCGGAAAAATTTGATTCTTAACTTGACGTACCATTTCAGAGCGACTATTATTTTGTTAAGAATTTCCGACTTTTTCGGCTGTTTTGATTTTTTTCCAAGTTTATCGGCTTTTTCCGAAAAACAGGCGAAAATCATTAAAGTCGGACAAAAATTGTGAACAATCCGTTTGTTTTTGCGTAAAAAATGGAACTGTTGTCACCTTGATTAAAAGAAAGCGAGTCCCCCTATGATGAGTAAAAAAATGTTGAATTTGACATTGTGTTTCACGGTTGTTTTTGTTGCAACCGTGACGGTTCACGCGGCGGTTCCGTGTTGTACACGAGTTGTTTCGGGAAGCGGTCAGACGTATCGGTTGGAATATTCAACTGTTACAGAGCCGGTTGAATTAACCGGTTACAAAAAAGTTGTCGAAACTCAATATGAGGAAGAAGAGGTGACAACGTACCAAACCGTTTGGGAAACGCAGCAGCGTGAACGCCGTTACACGGTTGCCCGAACCGTGCCGGAAACTTCCGTTAAAGAACGCCGTTACACGGTCAACCGTCCGGTTGAAGAAACCGAATACCGCGATACGAGTTACCACGTCACGCGGTTAGTCCCGGAAACAACGGAACGGGAAGAGCGTTATCTTGTTTCAAAACAGGTGTACGAAACGCAGGAACGGGAAGTTTTGGAAACCCGCCGCGTTCCCGTACAGGAAACAACCATTCAGGAACGAAGTTACACTGTCAACCGTCCTGTAACAACTTATGTGGAACAAACGGTGGATCGGGGCGGCTATGTTGATTCGGTCAACGTCAAACCGGGCAAAACCTACTCCCGGCTTGCCTGGCATCGGGCGGAATATTATGATCCCGCAACAGGAACAAACCGTTGGCGGTTGCCGGGATTTTACTGGACGGAAATGGAAGGCGCACCGCGTTACGAAGTGAATAAGGTTTATCAACCGAATTACGTAACGCAGACTGTTCCGGTTACCAATACGGTTCAAGAACAACGGATTGAGCAGGTTCCGGTAACACGAACCACTTTCCGCGAGGAACAGATTGTTCGAACCGAACAGGTTCAGATTCCCAAAACAGTACAGGAAGAAGTTGTTCGTAAAATTCCAACCACAACATACAAGCAAGTTGTTGAAAAAGTGGAACAGAAAACTCCGGTTACTGTTCGGCGTATGGTTGCCGAAGAACATGTTGAAAAGGTTCCTGTAACGACTTATAAAACCGTAACAGAGGAACGGGTTGAGCCTTACGAAGTCAAGGTTGCCAAAGTGGTTCCTGTAACGCGAACGGTTCGCAAGCCGGTAACAGTTGAAAAATGGGTTCCGTACACTTATACCATCGAACGGAAACGAACGGTTGAGAACCGGATTCCGATTGAAACGGTAACATCGACGTCAAGATTGCTGCCGGTTGGTACGGAAACTCCGGTTTCGGCACCGCCGGAAGAAAAAAACGATCCGGCAGAAAATGTACCAACCATTAAATAGCGGCAAGTTTCAAACCTCGTTATACCACACAATTCGCGTTAGCGACGGGGGCTTGCCCCCGAAATGATTGATTTATTTCGTGCGTTTGCGTCCGCTATCCATCAATTTCATCTGCATCAATTTGAAGGGCTTGCCCCTGTCGATTAATATTTGACGGGGGCAAGCCCTCGTTATACCACCCATCTTTTAACATACATTTTTTCAATAGTCACGCAGCAACGGCATCATGCATAACCGGTGATGGAGCGCAGCGCAATCACCGCCGGTTATGCATCATGTCGTCGCTAGCGCGACTAAAATAGAATCGATGATGGCTCTTTCGTTTATCTTGTATTGTTCGTCTGGGTCGTATCTCAAAAAAATGGTGTGGTAGAACAAGGGGGCAAGCCCCCGTCGCTAACGTCAATGTGAATTTTAACAAAATTGACTCTCGGAACATCGAATTTGACTCTCAGAGCATCGAATTTGACTCTCAGAGCATCGAATTTGATTCTCAGAGCATCGAATTTGACTCTCAGAGTATCAAATTTGACTCTCAAAGCATCGAATTTGATTCTCGGAGCATCGAATTTGATTCTCAAAGCATTGAATTTGATTCTCAAAGCATTGAAATTGACTTTCGGAACATCAAATTTGACTCTCAAAAAAACCGAATTCCACTGTGCAAAATGGAAAGACTGTTATTATTCTTCGTCTTGGTCAAAGATTCCTCTTTTTCTTGGAATGAGCCAGCAGAAGAAAACGCCGCCGAAATACAAAACGGTTAGCGGAATTGCCATGAGAAGCATGCTGCCGGGATCGCCGGGAGTCAGGAGCAATGCCAAAACGAAAATTGCCAGAATCGAAATCCGCCAACTCGAAATGTATTGCTTGAACGTAAAAATTCCCACCCGCTCCAAAACAAACATGACCAACGGTAATTGGAAACTTGCCCCAAAACCAATCGGTAACATCAGAGCAAAACCAATCCATTCACTGATTCGCGGGTCTGGATCGATATTCATTCGGGCGTTAAAACTGAAAAGAAAGTCCAGAACGTACTGGAACACGAAAAAAAACGCAAATAACGCCCCGCCAATAAAAAGAGCAATACTGATCGGAATAAAATAATAAACATACTTTTTTTCATGCGGATAAAGCCCGGCAGCAATAAACGACCAAAGATTGTATGCCACAAAAGGGGACGAAAGAACCAAGCCGAAAACAAGGGACGCTTTAAGATAATTACTGAATGCCTCATAAACTCCGAGTGCCCGTGTTCGTGTTTTGGGGTCGTCGGCAATTTTGGTGAAAAAAATCATTCGAATCGGTTGTTCGTCAAGGTGAACCGAATCGTACACCGTACCGAGAATTTCTTCTTGTTTCTGTTTCAGTTCTTTTTTCCGGGTGGTCAGATTATCGATTTCGTTCAGGTCAAAGACGGGATTGAATGTTCCGGTGTGCCGTAGGGTTTGACGTTGACGAACCCGCTCAAATTCGCCGGGAAAAATATACATCTCCACCGGTGCAACCTGAAATGTTTCCAACACCGACAGAATCTCCGCCGAATATCC
>JAISQH010000302.1 GCA_031274385.1 Planctomycetaceae bacterium
GAGTTATTGTTTTTGCATTAAATTATTTCGTTTTTCGTGACATTTTCTGAAATTCGTCCCAAATTCGAATATCGTACTTCATTTTTATAGTCAGTCGAATCTCCAGAGCAAGCGCAGCGGGGTCAATATTGCTGTTGCAGATGCTTCCGTCCGTTTTTTAACGCAGACAGTTAATCATGAAACCGTTTATCGAAATTTAATGAACAAAGATGATGGACAACCGGTCAGTTTTCCGTAAAATTTGATTCACAAATTGCCCTTGCGGAATGACAAACTCTCAATGTTTAACAATTAAAACCGAATAATGACAATGTCCCGACAATTTTTACTTCCTCTTATTTGTGCGATCCTTTGCTTTGTAACATTGGACAACAATAAAATTTCGGCAGAAACGCCGAACATTATTTTGATTCTTGCGGATGATTTGGGTTACGGCGATGTCGCGGCACTCAATCCCGAAAGTAAAATCAAAACGCCTAATCTTGATGCGTTGGCATCGAACGGCATGAGTTTTCGCGATGTCCATTCGCCTTCGTCCGTTTGCACTCCAACCCGATACGGAATTATTACGGGACGATACTGTTGGCGTAGCGAACTCAAGTCGGGTGTTTTGGGCGGTTACAGTAAACCGTTGATCGAACCGGAACGCTTGACTTTGGCATCAATGTTGAAAAAAAGCGGGTATCATAGTGCCGTTATCGGAAAATGGCATCTGGGTCTCGATTGGGTACAAAAAACTTCCGCAACATCCGCAGATGAGAAACCGGCGAAAGAGAATATTGATTTTGCCAAACCGTTCGGCGGCAGTCCGACATCACTTGGTTTCGATTATTTTTTCGGAATCTCCGCTTCACTTGACATGCCGCCGTTTGTTTATCTTGAAAATGATCATGTTGTAACGTTGCCGACAACCCGTAAGAAATGGGTACGTGAAGGTGCGGCGGCGGAGGATTTTGAAGCGGTTGAAGTTTTGCCGAAGTTGACAGACAAGGCGGTTGAGTATATTGAGTCGCGGGCAAAAAGTAACTCGCCGTTCTTTTTGTACTTTCCGCTCAACGCCCCGCACGCGCCAATTTTACCAACTCCGCAATGGCAAGGAAAAAGCGGAATCAATAACTATGCAGATTTCGTTATGCAAGTTGATGATGTTGTCGGGACGATTGTGAAAACGGTTGAGCGGCTTGGTATTTCAAAGAACACGTTGATTATTTTCACGTCGGACAATGGTTGTTCTCCTGTTGCGAATATTAAGGAGTTGCGTGAGAAGGGACACGATCCGAGTGCCGGTTTTCGCGGGATGAAGGCGGATATTTTTGACGGCGGTCATCGGGTTCCTTTTATTGTCCGTTGGGACTCCAAGATCAAAGCCGGAAGTTTCTCTGACCAACTCGGTTGTCTTGTCGATTTTATGGGAACGTTCGCCGAAATAACCGGACAAAAAATTCCCGACACAACAGCGGAAGACACCGTCAGTCTTCTTCCTGCTCTGCTTGAAACTGCAACCGGATCACTTCGGACGGAAGTTGTTCATCATTCGATCAACGGTTCTTTTGCGATTCGTCAAGGCGATTGGAAATTATGTCTTTGCCCTGATTCCGGCGGTTGGAGCGAACCGAAACCGAAATCAGACGAATCAAAAAAACTTCCGCCAATTCAGTTGTACAACATGAAAACCGATCCGGCAGAAACAGTCAACGTCCAAGAAGAGCAAACAGAAACGGTGCAAAAATTGCGGTCAAGATTGAACAACGAAATCATTCCAAAGACAAAAACACTTTCAGAACCGAAATCCGACAATCAACCGCAAGATATTCTCAAAAAAACTGATGCGGCAAAGGCAATCAATTGACTTGCTGGTTTTTTTCGTACAATGGAACGGACATCACGCTCGCGTTCCGGTTGGTGTTACCAGACTTGTTTCATTATTGTTGTTACTGTCAGCAGATTTAACAGATTCGTTTTTTATGAAAATTTCTGATTATTTCAGATTTTGTGGAGTCTTCCCATTGTGGATTTATTTTATCAAAATTCCCCTTCAGTGACCGCAGATTTAACAGATTTTAATAAAAACGAATCTGTATCATCTGTAAAATCTGTTGACCAACAACAATAGACTTGTTTTAGGCACATTCTAAAATACACCCAAGATATATGAGTCAATAACATTACCTAAAAATTGTTATTGTGTCAATGTCCCGTTTGATTCTTTGCGACTCCGCGCGCAAACGTTAGAAAAGTTACCGAATTTTAAGGCGGAACCGGCAACAGCCAAACCGATAAAATCCGCGTTGCCGCTAATATTGGTTGTCCTATCTTGGAGAAGGTTGTGTTATCAGGTAAAGTATTGACAGGTTAAAGTCCGATTTCGTCGATAAGATAAAAATTGAGATGAAATAAAAACGGAGGTATTTTATGCAATACAATTTACGGCGTCGGCGGTTAATTCCGAAACATATTGAAGCCCAACCTTCGCAACAGGTTTGGCTTGAAGGGTTTCTGAAATATATTGCCGGCGAAGCGTTGCTTGCGGAAAATACGATTGCGGCGTATCGCCGTGATATGGAACATTTTTTTCTCTGGCTCGGCAACCGCTCCATCGAACGGCTCAATATCCGCCTTTTGTCCGATTACGTTGGTTGGCTTCATCGCCAACATCTCGCTCCGGCAACACTCGGACGTCATATCGCATCACTCCGTGTTTTCTTCCGGTACATGCAGATTGAAGGAGTTTTGCATGAAAATGTGGCGGAATTGCTCGGAAGTCAAAAACTTTGGGAGCGAATGCCGCAAGTTCTTTCGCCGGGACAAGTGGAAAATTTACTAATCGCGCCGCAACCGGATGAAGACAAACTTTGGTTGCGTGACCGTGCCATTTTGGAATTTTTTTATGCGACGGGTTGCCGTGTGTCCGAATTGACTCATCTCCGGCTTCAGGATGTTCATACTGCCGAAGGATATTGTCTTTGCACCGGAAAAGGGAACAAGCAACGACTTGTTCCTCTTGGTGTTCGGGCGATTAAAGCGTTCCAGTTGTGGATGGAAGAAGAACGCCCCAAACTGCAACAACGCAGTCAAAATTCCAATTCCGAAAATGACCGGGCATCCCGTTTCACCGACGAAGAAAACACGGATCGGGAAAAAAGTTCGGAACGCGGATTGGACAGCATATCTCATTGGGCGTTTCTTTCTTACAAAGGTCGTCGAATCCGGCGTGAAGCGATGTGGGAACTGATTAAAAAATACGCCATTCGAGTAGGAACCCCGTCAACCATCAGTCCGCACACCATGCGTCACAGTTTCGCAACTCACATGTTAGCGGGCGGTGCCGACTTGCGGCAAGTTCAGGAAATGCTGGGACATGCCAGTATCGCCACAACTCAAATTTACACCCACGTCGATATGACACGCCTCAAAGCAGTTCATAAAAAATTCCACCCACGCGGTTAAACCGAAAAAAACGCACTGCGCTTGTAAAAGGGAATTTTTAAGTGTAAAAAGTATATTCAATATCAGGTTTTCACGTTTATTTTGTTGTTTCAAAAATGCCGCCGAATATTATAGTGAAAATGTGAGTACAATAATCAGGCAGTATCTTTTTTGTACCGTTTCTTACTTTAGTTTTTCAAGTAATTGTTCTACTTGATCAACCTGTTGCGGAGCAATATTTTTTGTTTCACCGGGATCATTTCGATGGTCATACAGTTCGATGTTCGTGAATCGGTTTTCCGCATTTTTTCGAACGATAAGACGGTATTCCGGTGTTCGAAGTGTTTGGACATTGGCACCAACGTATCCGAAAGCACTTTCCTTGCCATTAAGACCGGGATCATTTAAGACGGCAGTAAAACTTTGTCCGCCTTGTTGATATTGGGTTTTCCTGTAACTCGGTTGGCAGAGATCAACGAGAGTTGGAAAAATATCAACTGATTCGACTAAAGCCTCCGTTGCAACACCGGGTTGATTCATATCGGGAACGGAAATAATCAAAGGACTACGTAGTGCCGGTTCCAATGGAGTTTGTTTTCCCCAAACCTGATGTTCGCCAAGATGCCAACCGTGATCTCCCCAAAGTACAACAATTGTCTGACGATCTTTGCCCGATTTTTTTAATGTGTCTAAAACTCGTCCGATTTGGGCATCGACATAACTGACACAAGCCGCATAAGCACGTTTTACATTTTTTGTGTCAGATGGTGACAACGGAACTTGTTTCGGAAACGATGCCTGATAACGGAAAAACTCTCCCGATTTATGTCCATAAACAGTCTCCGGTTTTTCTTTCGGCGGCAACGGAATCTCAATATTTTCGTACATGTCCCAATATTTTTTTGGTGAGACAAACGGCAAATGAGGTTTGTAAAATCCGACCGCCAGAAAAAACGGTTTTTCCGATCCGGTCAGACGGTTCAATGTTTTAATGGCTTGATCAGCCATCATACCATCAGGAAGTTCTTGATCGGAAACGTCAGGATTTTGATACAGTAGATTTCGATACAGTAACGGATTCTTTTGAGTTCCCGTTGTGCTTTCTCGACTGTATCCGTCGGCGTAGGCAAAGAAAGTTGCCCAACTGTATTTCCAAGAACCATACGGTGTCAATAATTCGTCCCAAGCATTCGGTAATTCCGGCAATCCATCACCGGTTCCGTTATAATTATAGACTCTACCATCAGGTTGATGTGAAATTTTTCCGATCATTGCGGTATGATAACCGCTTCGTCGGAAAAGTTCGGGAAATGTTTGCGCTCCATTTTCGGAGATTTCTTGTTTTAGTGCCGATTTTCCCTGAGAAAACGAATAATTTGAATATCCATTGGATTCGGATGCCCGGCGTCCGGTCAACAAAGCATATCGAGAGGCTCCGCAAGTAGGAACTTGCACATAATGGTGCGAAAATCGTCGTCCGGCTGCCGACAAACGGTCAATATTGGGAGAACGAATATGATCGGCACCGTAACACCCCAATTCCGGACGAAGATCATCAACCGCAATAAAAAGTATATTGTACCGGTTATTGGTTGATCTTGTTTCCGCCGCACGGATATTGGCAACAAATATAAGTGTCAGCAATGTTGTCCAAAACACGAAATGAAACAAAAATAATTTAGATAACATCATTTTTGAATGAAAGCTGAAGGGTTAATGTTGAGGTATTGAGCGGGTTACTTTGATTTTATCGGACACTTTGTAATTTGATACGAATTGTTTTATGACCGGTTTGTGGAATTTCAACCAGTAAATCGGATGTTTCAACCGAATTGTATTTAATCGGAATGAGATTTTTGACAATCGGTTCGGGAAGTGATTTTCCTAATTCTTCCAATTCTTTTATTTTTTCCGGTGAAATCGGCATGACACTTTCTTCCTTAAAAACAGTTACAGAATAAGTGCCGGGATGAATTCCGTCTGCAGCCTGATAAGTGGTCAGTTGAAATGTCCCATCACCGGTAGAATAAGCACTTCCGGCGATGTGGTACTTATTTTCTTCGGTTGGAGTAAAAACAAGTGACGCTTCCGGTAACGGTTTTTCATCAAACAACACAATTCCCTTAGCAGGAACTAAATTTTGGGCTCGCGTATCTTGATGGTGACAACCTAACAAGATAACACACCCAAGCCACAGCGAAATGATTATGAGAATTGATTTCATCGTAACAATTTTTTTTTACGAAGTGTAGGTGAAAAACCCCGTCTTATAATTTTTGTTGCTGTAATATTACGGTGACAAACTTTCTCCGTTACCGATTGTTCCCAAAGCCCCCCAAACGCCATAAGGTGAAGAATCATTCACGGCAGCCGGACCGCTTAATGTTCCGGTATCAATCGTTTCCGAAACAAATCGAATAGAACCATCACCCAATCCGATATTCACTCCGCCCGGATGATAAGAAGTTACAGGAAGATAGGCTCGGTTGCCGGAACTGTTAATACCTGACGTGCGATGACAAGAGGGACTATTCGGAGGTAAAACGGTATTAAATCCAGACCGCGCCAAAAAACCGCGACCCCACATGTGTCCGCGAATCCCTTTTCGAATATTACCGGTGGATGTAAGATATTGTCCATTTTGTGCCTTTGCCAGACATGACTGCGGATTGGCATTTTGCCAATTATTTGTTCCGGCAAATACTGGCGTTGTTACGTTAAAAAGAACATCGCCGCGAATATTACCGCTATCAACCCAATCAGCCGATTTAATATCACTTGCGGCAGCTTCGCTGATAAAAACACTATTGGAGAGACCATCAGTAATACTCCCAAATTCTTTGCCGCGTACCGCAATTCCGAAAACACCGTTAAAAGTATCAAGAAGCATGTTTGTTGCCCCTGATGTACTGTACGACGAAGGCCAAGAACCATAGCAACCAATATAACTGGTACTTCCACAGGCTCTTTCTCTTTCCGCCGTGCTAACGGTGGGGTCTATTGCGGTATCAGCGTTTCGGGCATTACCATCGGAAGGGCAAAGATAAGTCGGTGGAGAAACAGACCAGATCTCCTTCCATATTGCAACATAATTTCCCGCAGGTGCAGTAGAGGGAGCATTGGCTCGTCCAGACATGTAAATATTATTTGTTGCGGTATTGCGGTCACTCCACCCTTGTTTTAGAGGCGCATATTTAGCTTCCTGTTCAATGTAGGGTAAAATATGAACCAAAAAAGTGTAAAACGGTTCACTACCGTTAAAGTGAATACGATCATATTCACCGGGAATATAATTTGATGAACCTGCGGGTAATTCACCAAAGGTGTCGTGAAAATGGTGTAAACCGAGTAAGATTTGTTTTTGTGAGTTGGTACATTTCATGCGGCGTGCGGCTTCCCTTGCAGCTTGTACTGCCGGAAGCAACAACGCGAACAAGACACCAATAATCGCAATAACAACCAGTAACTCAACCAACGTAAAACCACACAGATAGCCCCCCCCCCCCCGTTTTCGTATTTTAACAATCAATTGATTTCGTTGATGGGAAAGGCTTTTTGATATTTTTG
>JAISQH010000355.1 GCA_031274385.1 Planctomycetaceae bacterium
TTCCGAAAAAATTTCATTATCGATACGTTGCAACATGATTCTGCTGAAGATCAGGAAGGTAAGTTACAGTATCTTTTCAGTGAAAGTTTTGTTCTGATAAATCAACTTGACGAAAACGACGATTTGAGAATAAATTTTCTTGACAAGTATTTTCCAATGCTTGAACGTATTACAGAATATCATCGTAACCGTTTCAAGACAAACGAGTTTTTGGAAACACCGTATTTTTGGCATACATTAAAGTTGCGTGAAGGTGAAACGTTATCGAAAATGTACGGTCCCGAAGCGGCAAACCGTTTGGAAAAGTTCAAAGCAAAACCGGAAATCATTCTGCAGTACGTTATCCAAGCGATGTTGCAACATGACGATCATACTTGGCGTGCGCTGGAAACGTTACGTGATAAACACGAATTGGTCAATCTTTTATCGCGTTCGATTCCTGATAACGATAAACAAAAGGTATTAAGCGAAGCGTTACAAAATCCAAGTCGGCTTGGATATTACAGCCGATTGAGCGATTCGGCTCTTCTTGACGACTTGCATCCTTACGAAGGTTGGATGACTGACTTGCCGTGTTACTACATTTACAAGATTATTAAAAAAACTGTAAACGGTCAGGAAGTTACAGCTATTGAAGTGGGGTTCGCAATTGTAGATTCGGTATTGATAACGGTAGAAGTTATAACGATTCCGTTAACCGGCGGTGCTTCGGCGGTTGCGATTGAATCACTAAAACGTGCTGTGTCGGTAGCCGCAGGAGCAGCGGCAAAACGCGCCGCATGGCAAGGTACAAAAATTCTTGAAAAACAAATGCTTAAAAACGGTATTATCACTGCGGAAAAGAATGCAATGAAACAGGCGACAAAAGAAGCACTTGAAAAAATGCCGCAAGTTCTACCAAAAATGTTGCAAAAATCTGGCGGCAATGTCCTTGATTTTTCAAAAGTTACTTTAAAACTTGATGTTTCACCGCTGGCAAAAACGGGCTTTGACAAAGCAAGAATGTTAGGATTTAAAAACGACACGTTCAAAAAATATACAGGTCTTGACGCACGTATTTTTATGCGGAACGATAGAAAAGTTGTGTTGAATCTTGCGGCGTTGCCAACTGTCGGCGGCAGAATGTGCTACGGTATTCCAAAAGTGATCGCAAGAGAAATCGTTGAAAGTGCAGGTGCAGATGCCGTTTTAGGTTCCGAACCGGTACAACGTTTTGTGCTTCACGTGAAAGATAAAATAACAGGATTACCAATGGAAAAACCAATTTCGTACGAACAATATCAGTCCTCACTCTGGCTTTCCGCCGCAACCGGTCAACTTGACAAAATGGTAAAAGAAGCAGAAAAAAATTAACCCTCAAAAAACTTGGAGTAAATTATGACTAAACAATTGACAACATTTTTTGTTACCTGTATTTGCTGTCTTGTTATTGTACAGACAACTTATGCAGTGAACTTTACAAAATTCGTGCGCAAAGCAACGAAAGTTGCGGACAGTGTACCGGTACACGGTGCGGACGATCTCGTTAAAACAATGTCGAAAAGTAAAGCGTCGCGGGAAGCGTTGGAATCGTCCGTGAAACGGATCGTCAAATCAACTGACCCGTCAATGTTGAACAACGCAGTGAAAACGGAATTGCGAACGATTGATCCGTCGCTTGTTCGTTTTGCGGACGACCTTGACAAGCCGTCGAAAGAGTATTTGATTGTTCTCGGCGAAGGGGCAAAAACGTGTAACAAAAACATTCCCGACATGATGCAGCGTGCCAAGTTTTTGGAAAAAGGCGGTGCGGAAACTGTAACCGCTATCGGAATGTACGGCGACGGCATCGCAAAATCGGCGATGCGGGTTGATTCGGCAATAAGCGGCGGAAAACTGATTAGCCCAAAAGGAATGAGAGCGGTAACGTTGAACGATTACGGAAAACTTTTTACGAAGTACGGCGATAACGCAAAAATATTTTGGGACAAATATGTTGTCCCGCATTGGGGCAAGTGGCTTGTCGGCGGCGCGTTGGCGTGGTACTTAATTGACCCCGAAGGTTTTATGGACGCCGCCGGTAATCTGACAAAAACAGGATTGGAACGATTGACACAATGTGCTGGTGAAGTTGCGGCGATGGCAATTGAAGGCATATCAAAAGGTGCGGAAAAGGCAATCGAAAAAGTCGTGACACAAACCGGTGACGCGGTTGAAAGAATCGGCAAAGCAACATTGTACTCATTCTTTACCAGCATCAAAGGAATCGCGGCACTGATTGTAATTTTGTTCGGCATAGCAATTATGTTACCGTTCACGAGATTTTATGTGTTCGGATGGTTCGCGTTTTTGTTTAGAAAACCGAGAGGGTGAATATTTTGTTGTAATACGGAAAACGTAATCGATACAAAAAGATTGAATAAAATTAGTTCTAAAATGACAAGAATAAATCACCAACTGCCGGTAACATTATCGGCAATAAATTTTTTACACAAATTTGACACTCTTTAACCGATGAAAAACATTAACAAAAAATATTACAAGTTTGCACTTTATGGTCTTTCGGGTTCCGGCAAGACTTGCATGTTGACAGCGATGGCGATGGTGCGACGGACAACGACCGATAATTCAATGTGCGGTATGTTGGCGGTTGATTCGGTGTTGTTGCGTTCACTCGAACAAGGCGAAAATATCGAGCAAGGTTTTCATAATCTAAGAGGTTTCGTAAGCCGCGATGCTTATTTGACGACAGCATACGATGTTTCACAAGAAAAACGTGACGGTATTTCGTTTGAAGATTATAAACAAAAACAAGACGAAAATTTTCCGCCGTCAACTGATCGGCGTTGGCAAGGGTACATTCAAGACATCAAAAACGGTAGGTTGCCCGACCCAACTCCGCACGCAATGGATAAGTTTCCGGTTTATTTGTACGAAGGAAAAAACGAGTATCTTGATTTGTTCTACTTTGCTATTCTCGATTACGCCGGCGGACGGTTATCCCCGAACGCTCTCTCTGCAGCAAATTCAATGACCGAAGAACTCACTCGTTCAATGGAAGATTCCGACGGGATTATTGTGTTGGCACCGGTAGTTAAGAAAGGGCAAAACGCGGATACTGGGTTGAGAGAACACCTTGAAGACCTTGCGGTTTCGTTGGGAAATCTCACCGCCAAAACAGGTACGAAAAAATGTCCTCTCGCTTTAGTTTTGACGAAGTGGGATTGGCAATCGGATATTCCGGTTAATTCGCCGGATGCCGAAATCGAAAACATGAAATCATTTATTGAACAAAATGATCTCTACAAAAATATCGCAAACAAAATTAACAATAAATATTTCAAAATTTTTCCAGTCAGTGCGTTGGGAAAATGTAACGATGACGGTAATCCGAAAGTTATTGAACCGGTTTTGCAATCTTACGGAGTACCGTTTCCGTTTTGTTGGTTAGCAGAACAAATCAACGAGATGGAATTGGAACGATTGAAAGAAGTACAAAATGAATTGCCGTCGAAATGGCTGCCGGTAGTGTTACCGTTAAAATGGGAAGGTCTCTCGACAAGTCTTGAAAATTTACCCTCATGGCTGTCGTCTGTGTTGTCGTTAAAATGGTGCCCGGTAATGCCGCTACTAAAACGGTTACCGGTTGCTTGGCAAGAAAATTGGCAAGCGGTTGACGAAGCAGGCACGTTGGCAAAAAAACTTCTCAACAGGTTGCCCGATAACGCAACCAACAAAATCAATCAGGTAAAGCAAATACGCCAAAAAGTTCTGGTCAACATTATTTCGCGTTGTCTTTTATTTTTCGTTTTGCTTTGTGGTTTATGGTATTACATGATTGGTTCGTCTAACGGAAGAATGTTACGCAACGCCGAAATCGCAATACAAGGTACAACCGACGGACCGATTTTGCAACGTTATCAATCGAAGTTGGAATCATACATCAAAGGTTCGTACTTCCCACTTACACCGCCGCATTTTGCGAAAGCACGCGCTGAAAATTTACTCACTCGAATATTAGACAAGTACGAAGAAATTTTGTACAACACCTTTAATAACGCACCGCTTGAACCGGTTGAGGCTAAAGAGGGAAAAGCGGATAATTATCTGGCAAAATATCCGCAGGGAAAATATTCGGATGCTGTTCAGGATTGGATGCTCAAATATAGAGAAGTGGTCGTGATAATCGGCAATCAAGGTGCGATTGACGATCTTGTTCGTTTGTGGGACATTAAAAAAAGTAGTACAAACATTTCCGATATTCAGGAAGTTATCAACAAAGGAAATGTTGACAACTTTTTCAAATATCCAAAGTACGCAACTGACGAACAAAAAGTCAAGCGAAACGAGATCGTCACACAAGCGAATAAACGTGTTGCTGAACTGAATTGGGAACAATACGCAAGGGGAGTACGTGACGAATTTGATAGTGGTAACATTAATGGTGCTTATCGTTCGCTTGGTAACGGCAGCGGTTACGGTGATAAATGGAATGCTCTTTGCAAAGAAATAATTGATAAAACTGAAAATGAAGTTGATAAAATAATTGATGGCAACGGTACCAATTACAGTAAATCAATTAACGAAATCAAAGGTATACTTAGCAGTGTTCAGATTTCAAGCAACGACGGTATAGGCGGTGCGGATACTCTTTCGCAAAATTTGAACAAGAAGATCAAAGTGATAAATCAAAGGTGGGATAAACGTATTTATGATAAAGTCAAATCAGAACGCACGGAAACTTCTTGCGATAATTACCTCACAACTGCTCCATTAAAAACCATGACAGGTACAGTGAACAGATATAAGGAATATCTGGCGGAATATAAAAATGTGCAAAAAAAATACGAAGAGGCGGAAGGGGAATACCAACGCCTTCATGGCGGTGAGGGACAAGTACCGCCGTTGCCGTCAGGTGCCGTACTATGGGAAAAGCCTGATTGGTTTTCAGCAGGTAAAAAATATGTTGAGGGGCAATGGTTACCGATTGGAACTGAAATACGCGCAGAAACGTCATTGGGGTGGAATATTGAGACAACAAAAATTAAGAAACCAGATATTCGCGGGCAATTTACGTTTCCGAATGAGCCTTCTTTGCCCGAATGGCGACCGTGATTTAATTTTGTTGTATTTTTTGTTTTTATCACAATTTTACATTGCAATTGAAACAATGGAAATTTATTTTTTTGCAGAAACACCGCGTGCGGATTCCGACCATCCGGCGATAGTACCGGTGTTGCACGAAGTGCCAGTTACAATTATCGATAAGTACATTCCGAAAGTTCGAAACGGCGAAACCGGTTACGATTTCATCGGCGTTTGCCAGCCCGCGCCGCGAAAACGGCTTGAAAAAATAGATACGTCAACCGAAACGCTTGTTGTCGCAGTGCCGGATTATGATTTGAATCGTGCGCCGAATAAAGAAAAAATTCGGGAAAAATTAAAATCGTTTCTCGGTCAAATAGAAACAATTCACGATTGGTCAGACGAAACTCGCTCTGTTGTTCCGTTACAAATTTTTGACCAATGGTACAATGAAATCGTTTCGTTAATTCCAAAAAAACTTAAACCAATAAATTCAAACGGAAAGAAAGGAAACTGGTTTATGCGTCATAAACTTTTATGTGCAGTTATGGTATTATTGCTGTTTGTTGTTTCGAGTGTTACGTTAATCGGACAACCAATAACTGACTTGTTTGAAAGATTGAAAATTCCCACTCGTCCTATCAACCCCGAACCTCCCCCGCAAGCGAAAGCGTTACAAACATGGTTGGCAATGTTAGGTGAAAAAACCGATAATACCAATGAACAATTATTGCAACAACAACTTCACGATAAATTACAATCTCTCTTAAAATTACCGGCAACACAAAATAATTTGCAAACGATTTTGAATAATCTGAAACGTTGTTTTGATTCCGGTAAAGACAAGTTGCCGACTGAACAACAATCGTTAGACACGTTGCTAGACGATGGTAAT
>JAISQH010000357.1 GCA_031274385.1 Planctomycetaceae bacterium
CCGAAAGATAAATAAACTCTTCTTCCACAAGACCGGGACGTACTTCATTCGTTTGCGCAACAACAACACAAACAGCAGTTGATATTACGAATGAAACGAAAATAAATTGCAATAGAAACGTTTTTTGTAACAACATAATCATCACCTGTTTTCCTTTCAATTTTTAATTGGTTCTTTTAATAGGTTCACTGAATTTGATCCGCATCACGGATGGTTGCTTCAATGGTTCGATCTGCGTGAAATGGGTTGAAAATATATTGACAATAAATAGCATACACGAAAAATATGATGTTTTCAAGTGTAATTACGCGACAAACGCATGTAATTTTACGGCATTTTTTGTGTAATTATTTATGTAGTGCAATTTCGCCGGATAAGGTAACTGTCTCTTTTAATACGTTGTCATTTGTAACAATTGTTGAGGGATTAATTTTTTGAAATGAAATAACATGACGAAAAATTTATCAAAAAGCCTAAAATTAAAATAGACAGTTACTACCAAGCTCTCCAATTTCCATTGCGTCATTTTTATCTGAACTTTGATTAAACTGATTTAATGATTAACGCTGATTGACAGTAAAAAATAAAATCACAGCCAATTCAGTTAATCAGTTTAATCATAGTTCAGACATTCTTTCCTTACTTTCCTGTGAATGATTTTGTTAAAAAACGGCATGAACACTGCTTTAACAATTGAGAGAACTTCGTACTGGACAATGAAATTAAAATAGTTATATTGTTCCTCTGGTTGCGTTGAGTTGTTTTGTCTTTTTTGTGAATGAAAAACGGACAACAACCCCAATGTTGGTGAATGGTCGGCAAATTCTTTATGACAACAACATCGTTAGTACAACATCATCCGCGCCGTTTCCGGCATTTTCATTATGTTTATCCGGTTGTGAGCCGGCGGGCGGGCGGATTGTCGATTGGTGTTAATTTGAGCCCGACGGCACGATGTAATTTTTCGTGTATTTATTGTCAGGTACTTGCCGAGAATCAGGGAACCTCAAAACCGGTTGATCCTTCTTCTTTCTCTTTCTCTTCTTCTTTGTTGATTGATCTTGACCGGCTTGAATCGGAACTCCGTGAATTGATCGGCATGGTCAATGACGGTTCGTTATTTCGGGACAACTGGCTTTCCTGTACGCCGACGGAAAAACGGGTCTTGCGAGATATTGCGTTTAGCGGTGACGGCGAACCGACGTTGTCGTTGCAATTTTCCGAAGCCGTTCACCGGGTTGCCGCGATTCGGCGGGAACTCTGCCCGGAATCAACAAAAATCGTACTGATTACCAACGGAACCACTCTCCGTGTTGAATCGGTTTGCGACACGCTGAAAACCCTGCTCGCCAACAACGGCGAAATCTGGGCAAAACTCGACGCCGGAACGCCCGACTATTTCCGTACCATCTCACGCTCAACAATTCAGTACGAAAAAATTCTGGCAAACCTGATTGAATTTTCAAAAAAACATCCGATTGTCATTCAATCCTGTTTTCTTTTATTGCACGGGAAAGAGCCGGATAACGAGGAAATCCGTCACTATGCGGAACGGTTAAAATTATTGGATCAGGTACAAAGAGTTCAAATTTACACGGTTGCCCGCAACACGCCGGAGCCTTGGGTTTTGCCGCTTTCCAACGAACAGTTGGATGTGATTACCGAAACGGTACGAGCCATAACGGGTTTGCAGGTTGATTCGTTCTATTCCTCTTAAATGTACTGAAAGATAATTCTTTTGAAAGATTTTTATGACCCGGATTTTAACTCTTGAAACGACTTGCGATGAAACGGCGGCGGCGGTAATTACCGATTCGCTTGAAGTTCTTGGCAGTGTTGTGGCGTCGCAGGACAAATTGCATCAACAATTCGGCGGAGTGGTTCCCGAAATTGCTTCCCGCGCTCACTTGGAAAATATTGTTCCTGTTATTGATGAAACGATGCGGCGTGCCGGAATTTTGCTGAGTGATCTTGATGCGATTGCTGTTGCGAATACGCCGGGTCTTGCCGGTTCATTGCTTGTTGGTCTTTCTGCTGCGAAATCACTTTGTGTTGCGTTGCAAAAACCGCTCCTTGCCGTCAACCATCTTCAGGCTCATATTTATGCCTGCAAGATTGCGTTTCAGGAGAATCCGTTTCCGTGTCTTGGTTTGATTGTGAGCGGCGGACATTCGAGTTTGTATTGTTGTACCACTCCGATTGATTTTACGCCGTTGGGCGGAACCATTGACGATGCCGCCGGCGAAGCGTTTGATAAAGTTGCGGCAATGCTTGGTTTGCCGTATCCGGGCGGACCGTCTCTTCAAAAAGCGGCAGAAAAAGGAAATCCGAACGCTTATTCTTTTCCGCGATCCTTGCTTGAGGAACCGGAACGATTGGCGTTTAGTTTTAGCGGTTTGAAAACGGCGGTACGTTATCGGCTTGTCGGTCCCGGCAAAACAACGGAGCCGGCAACAGCAGCGGCGGGATTATCAGAACAGGAAATTGCGGACATTGCGGCGTCGTTTCAGGAAGCGGCGGTGGATTGTCTTGTCGGCAAATCCATTCAGGCGTTGCGAAAAACCGGAATGAAAACATTGTGTATTGGCGGCGGGGTTGCGGCGAACCTCCGGTTTCGCCAAAAAATGGAACACGCGGTGCAAAAGGAACGAGTTCGGCTTTTGATTGCTCCGGTTGCGTTGTGTACGGACAACGCCGTGATGGGCGCCATTGCCATCGAACGCTTCAACGCCGGTCTCTTCGAACCGCTTGACCTCAACATCCATCCGGGACTAATCCGATAAAAACCGAGACTTACCACAAAACACACGAAATTTCACGAAAAATACAATTTAATGGACAATTGAAACGCGATCCGCCGGTTATGTATCATACCGTTGCTGCACGACTGAAAAACAAAAAATAAACGAAAAGAATCTATCTAAAACAAACCACAAACCCCAACCCCCTGACTACTGGCTACTAAAATGAAATGATCAGGAAATTAAAAATAGACCGTTACCATTTACATTTTATGAAGACGAAGTTATATTATGAATTTATCGGGAAGGTGGATCGGTTATCTCTTTATTTTAAGGAATTGCGAATATGAGCCAAAACAATATTTCTCCGACTGTTGATGTTGAAAATTCAGTAACGAATGAAAAAAATGACAAACCGGAAAAAGAGGAAGTCCAGTGGGGTTATTCCGGGAAAGCAATGCGAGCCCAATGTTTTTTGTATTGGGTTGTGACGTTTTTACTTTTTGGCGGCGGCGTGTATCTGACCATCACCGGATTATTGGATGCCGCTTATTTTTGGGCTTGGATTGGGATTGTTGTTTTCGCGGCGGTGTTGTGGATTCAGTTCTTTGCGACCTATTGCTACCGAACCTGGTCGCTTCGCTATAAACTCACCAATCACCGCCTTTATACGTATCAAGGGCTGTTCACCAAAACAAGCGACTCAATGGAACTTGTTTATATCGAAGATGTTCAACTGGTTCAAACGTTTTTTGACCGGGTGTTCAATGGCGGTGTGGGGCGGCTTGTTATTTTTTCCTCTGCTGACAAAACGCATCGTCAATTGGTCATTGCGGGAATTGAAAATCCTCAGAGCATTTTTGAAAAAGTCGATATTGCGCGGGCTGATGTTCGTGCCAAGCGAGCCATTATCTCCGGTTCATAATCCGCCGGTTGCGGTGAACAGAACAACGTCTGTTTTTTTTCGGAGAGTACCGGTGACATGCCGGTTATCAAAATCCATTGTTTTTATTTTCGTTATTATATCATGCTGGAAATTAAGAACTTAAAAAAGTCGTATCTTCTTCCTGACGGTGAGGATTTACCGATTCTGGAGATTCCGCAATGGTCGGTTGAGGCTGGTGAACAAGTTGTTGTTGTTGGGGCGAGCGGTTGCGGCAAAACAACATTGCTTCATATTATTGCCGGAATTCTGCGTCCCAGTTCGGGTCATGTCCTGATTGACGGCTGGGACACGCCGATTCTGACCGAAGCGGAACGGGATCAGTTCCGTGCAAGGCGTATCGGTTATGTTTTTCAGACGTTCAATTTATTGCAAGGTTTCACGGCACTGGAAAATGTGATGATCGGAATGACTTTTGCCGGAACCCGGAGTGATCGGCATCGCGCCAAAGACCTTTTGGAAAAAGTGGGACTTGGGCATCGGTTGCATCACAAACCGGCGCAACTTTCCGTCGGAGAACAACAACGTGTTTCTGTTGCAAGGGCGTTGGCAAACAAGCCCAAACTTGTTCTGGCAGACGAACCAACCGCCAATGTCGATGTGGGTAACCAACAACAAGTCATTGACATGTTGCGAAATACCTGCGAAGAAGAAAATGTCGCTCTCATTCTCGTTACCCACGCCCCTGAAGTGGCAAGCCAATTCAAACGTGTTGATAAACTGGCAGAAATCAATCTCGTCGTTTCAAAACGAAAAGATTCAAAAAACGAAGATAACGAATCGTGAAAACTTCTAAAGGCAACTTCTAAAAACTCTTTTTTAACCACGAAAAACACAAAAAAACACGAAAGAATTTTTGTTATCACTTTTTATTACTAACGATTTACAATAATATTTTTCGTGAAATTTCGTATGTTTCGTGGTTAGTCTTGGTTTTTAGAAGTTCCCTAAAATGAAACAATTCCCTAAAATGAAACAATCAGAAAAAAATAATTAATGATGACTCGCATTTTACACAACTTTTGGTTTTGTTTTTGTCTTTTCGGTTTGTTGGTTGTTGTTCCGTTTCTTGGGGCAGCCGAAACACCGGAATTTAAACGCGTTCCAATGGAACAATTGCGAATCCGCGATGGAGTTGGCAATGTTCTTGAAAAATTGAACAAAGGTGAAACCGTTAAAATCGCGTATCTTGGCGGTTCCATCACCGCAGCAAACGGTTGGCGTCCCAAAACGACCGAATGGTTCAAAACAACGTTTCCGAAAGCAAAAATTGAAGAGATTCATGCTGCAATCGGCGGTACCGGAAGCAATCTTGGAGTTTTTCGGGTTCGGCGTGATGTTCTCCGATTTCAGCCCGATTTGCTCTTCGTCGAATTTGCGGTCAACGACGGCGGTGAATCACCGGAAAATATCTGGCGCAGCATGGAAGGAATCGTACGCCAAACCTGGAAAACCAACCCGAAAATTGACATCGTTTTCGTTTACACTCTCTCCGAAGCCTTAGCAAAAGAACCGCGAGAAGGATTTTGCAACAGGTCAATGTCCTCAATGGAACTTCTTGCCGATTTCTACGGGATACCGTCCATTAACTTCGCTGTGCCGGTTCTGGCGTTGGAAAAAGCCGGAAAACTGTTGTTCAAAGGCGAATCGGCACCGGAAGGAGTGATTCTGTTCTCAACCGACAGCGTTCATCCGCTTGACGCCGGACACCAAATCTATGCCCAAACGGTTGCCGACAGTTTTGAAAAAATGAAGGAAACAAAACCGGTTCTCCATCAGGACAAACTCGACAAAACGTTTATTGCTGATCATTGGGAAGCCGCTCAATTGGTTCCGATTACCGAATCGATGCTCAAGGGTGAGTGGAAGAAACTCGATACCGAGAACGGACTTCAGAAATCGTTTGGTCAACGGCTCGGCGAAATTTGGTATTCAGGGCAACCGGGAAGTCAATTGACGTTCCGCTTCAAGGG
>JAISQH010000405.1 GCA_031274385.1 Planctomycetaceae bacterium
ACAATTTCGTTGAAATTGCTATGGTTAAGAACACAAGGAATCGGTAAACTTGACATAAAAATCCTACCAGGTTTCAAAAATAATGATGCCGAGTAGGTTGGGGAGATAGTAACCGCTCCGAGTAGGAAGAGTAACCCATAAAGGCGGTTACCGTCAAGACCAAATCGAAATAAATCCGCCATGACTTCAAAAAAAAGCCACGCAAAAAAAATTGCATGACGCCAAGGTTAAAGGTATGTAAAAATTCTCATTACAGTGGCATTACTGCCTCACCCAATGCCAAATCAAAAACGAAAACATCCGATTCAACAAAATAACCACCCCGACAATTTCCAATATGAACTCATCAAACAAATAAAACAAATCAACCCCACCACCGAATCAAATTAACCTTGTAGACAGTTCCAACTGACCAAAAAAGTCATAAAGAACCTGTCAGTAGGCACTTAGAAAAAAATCTGGAACTTCGGATTAAAGGCACCATTTCAGCGCAACACGGGGGATTCTTTTGTTTTGTGGTTTGGGATTCGGGTTTTGTGGTTTGTGGACGACGCAAGCGATTCAAAAACCCGCCCCTACCAACAACTGGCTACTGACTACTTCTCATTCGATATAGGCAATCCCATTTCATTCATGAGGAGTTTGATGTCATCCCAAGTTTGTTTTTTTGCGGAGGGATTGCGGAGTAGATAAGCCGGATGGTAGGTACAAATAACTTTAATGCCGTTGTAATCAAATATTTTTCCCCGCATGGAACCGATTGTTTTTTCCGTTTGCAGTAGATTTTGAGCCGCAACCGATCCAAGACAACAAATAAAGGTCGGCTTGATAATATCGAGAGTTTGATCAAGAAATGTCCGGCAATGTTCGGCTTCATCGGTTGAGGGATTCCTGTTTCCCGGCGGGCGGCAACGCAGGATGTTGCAGATATAAACGTCTTCTCGACGGATTTTCATTCCTTTGGTGATAATATCGTTGAGTAATTTTCCGGCGCGCCCGACAAACGGTTCGCCTTGTTTATCTTCATCGGCACCCGGTGCTTCGCCCAGAAAAACGAGTTGCGTATCGGGGTTGCCGACACCGAACACGGTTTGTGTTCGGGTCGATGCCAATTCGCTGCATCTGGAACATTGAGCGACTTTTCGAGCAAGTAATCGGAGACGCTCTGTTTTATCCGAATGAACCGGCGAATCAGACATGATTTCCTCTGTTATTTCCTTTGCTGTTACTTCTTTTACTATTTCTTCTGTTGCCGTCTCTGTTTTTTCTTCGGAAATGATTTCGACAGGAGTAATTTCAACAGGCGCGATTTCAACAGAAGTGATTTCCTGAATGATTTCAGTTGTTCTTTCCTCTTTCTCAGGTTCTTCAGATTCTTCAGGTTTTTCAGGTTCTTCAAGAATTGTTTCGACTTCTTCGGAAACCGGTTCGACATCCAACGCGGCGCGTTTTACCGGAGCACCGAGTTCGGCAACACCGGAAATCTGCATGATTTCCAGATAATCAATCAATCCGTTCCGTATTTGCTGAGACATAATAGTTGAACCTTTATTCGTAGGCGTTAACGATTTGTTGTACTAATTGATGCCGGACAATATCACTTTGATCGAGTTGAATCATACCGATCTCGCCGATATGCTTGAGTCGTTGCTGGGCGTCAATCAGTCCGCTCCGTTTGTGCTCCGGTAAATCAATTTGCGTGGCATCGCCGCAAACGGTAATCGTGGAGGACTCGCCCATTCGGGTCAAAAACATTTTCATTTGGGCGACGGTGGTATTTTGAGCTTCGTCGAGAATAATGGAGGCGTTATTGAGGGTTCGTCCTCTCATGTAAGCCAGCGGAATAACTTCGATTCGATCTTCTTCCATGTAACGTTTCAAGAGATCGCGTTCCATCATATCGCCTAATGCGTCGAAAAGCGGTCTCAAATAGGGATTGATTTTTGCCTGCAAATCGCCGGGCAAAAACCCCAGACTTTCACCGGCTTCCACTGCGGGACGGACGAGAACAATTTTTCGTACTGTTTCTGTTTTGAGTGCTTCGATTGCTTTGGCAACTGCGAGGTAGGTTTTACCGGTTCCAGCCGGACCGACGCAGATAACGATTTCTTTGGAGCGGAGTAGTTCGACATAACGGGCTTGTCCGGCGGTTTTGGGTCGAATCAATTTACCGCCGTACACATCCAACGGTTTGGTGTTGGAAACATCTTTATCGTGCAATGCTTCTGAGATTGCCCGTTGAATATCTTCGGGAGCGAGCGAGCTGTTACGAAGAGCGAACTGTTGAAGTTGTTCCAAAAGTAGCGAACTACGTCGAAGATTATCGGGTTCGCCGCGCAGCAATATCTGATGACCATCAACTGTTACTTTAACAGCAAACGCATTCCGAATTTTTCGAAGGTATTCATCACTAGGACCGAAAACCTTTAACAGTGCCTTTGAGTCAATGACTGTAATTGTCGTTTCGTGCATCTTTTTTTCCGAAGAAGAATGTGCCGTATTGATTAATTGATTAATTTTAATTGATTAATTGATTAGCGGCGTGTTTTTATCAGGCGGTTGATGTGAATTGATTGTTTGATTTGCGATTTTTTGAAGATGGTTGGATTCCTTTATTTTGTGTAATGATAGTAAAAAATGGGGCGATTACAAGAGTTCGTTGCTACCTGCTTGCAAAAATTACTTTTCCGGTTATAGTGATAGGCGAATCAAGCGTCCGTGGCGCAATTGGATAGCGCATCGGTCTTCGGAACCGAGGGTTGGGGGTTCGAATCCCTCCGGACGTAGTGTGAAGGGAAATTTCGATTGCTTGGAGTCGATTTTTCACGTTCAACTTCACAAATCGCTGTCTTCGGTGTCTTTTTGCCGGAAGCGATACAAAATTTTTTACGGATATTTTATGAAATCTTTTACGAAATTTTTTTCAGAATCTTTTCGGATTTAATTGGTTGGGCTGTGAATACCAACAATATTTGCTCTTGTTCCCGATCAAAAAAATTGTTATTCTTCTCAAAACTGACATTAAATCCGAACTGTCCCACTCAATGTCAACGTAAAATGAATTGGGTTCTGCGTTGATGTTTTGGGGTTGTTCCGAACACCTGACAACATCGGCTTGATACGCATGACTCGGCAATGGATTTTTCTTGTTTCGGTATTGGTTCTGGCTTACTGTGTTGGCTGTACGTCGTACAACAAGAACAGCGAAGGACTTCGGTATCTCGGTCAAGCCCGGTACAACGAAGCTAAAGTCGCTTTTGAGGCAGCGTTGAAAGCAGAACCCAATAACCCCGACACCTATTACAATCTTGCAGCAACATACCACCAGTCAGGAAAAATTTCACTGCAATCAGGACAATCAGCCGATGCCCAATTACAGTACGATCAGGCACTCCGAAATTACCAACTTTGCCTGACCCATAACCCCAATCACACAGAAGCCCATCGCGGTTTGGCGGTACTCTATATGGAAACTCAAAATGCCGATGCCGCATTCAAATTGCTGATTGATTGGTACAACACACACGTTACCTCGCCCGAACCCAAAATCGAATTGGCTCGCCTCTATCAGGAATACGCCCAAATCTGTCAACTACAAAACCGAACCGATGTCGCAAAAGAATGTCTGGATTCGGCTGCCAAAATGTTACAATCGGCGTTGGCAACAGACCCAACCAATTACCGTGCCTTACGAGCCTCAGGATTTTTGAAAGAACAAAACGGCGACCTGCAAGGAGCCATTACAGATTATCAGCGTTCATTTCAGGCAAATCCGCAACAAAATGACATCGAAAACCGAATAACCGCCCTCATTCAAAGAATTAATTGACAATGGAAAATGGAAAATGAAAAATCTCAGTGAATCGTTATCCGTTTTTTTCAATTTTTAATTTTCAATTTTCAATTAATTGAAATTTCATGGTTGATTTTGATCCTGTTATTGTATTGTTTTTACTTATCTGGCTAACGTTTTTCGGGGCGTGCATCGGCAGTTTTTTGAATGTTGTCATCTATCGGTTGCCGCGTGGTAAAAATCTTTCCAAACCGCCGTCACATTGTCCGAAATGTCATCATCCGATTCGTTGGTACGATAATGTGCCGGTATTCGGTTGGCTTCTGCTTCGCGGAAAATGCCGCGATTGCAAGGAACCCATCAGCGTCCGCTATCCGGTTGTCGAAGCACTTTGCGGCGGTATTTTCGGAACAATTGCCTCACTGACACTTCAACGTAACAGCAACGCTTCAATCATGGAAACGGTTACGATTGTGTCGGCTCTTTCCGGTCTTGTTGTCACGTTTTTGGCTGCCGGGTTTATCGAACAAGAAAAGAAAATAATCCCCTTAAAACTTTTCATTCCGGTTACAATATTGGCTCCGATCATGTTGTATTTGACACATTTAATAAAAATTTCGTTTCATCTTCCGATGTACACAATAGAATGTTTTGTGAATATTGTAATAAGTTTAATTGTTTCAGGATTTTGTTCCGTGTTTATCTACAACGACAAAAAACAAAGAATCGTTTGGATCGTAACAGCAATATTTCTTGGTATTTATTTAGGAAGTGCCGGATTGGTCATTATTCTTTCGGCTTCGTTATTGTCGTTTCTTTTGCGGCTGTTGTCGCGGCAGAACGTTTTGACCCCACTCATAATTTTAACATTCACCACATTTCTTGGGATTATTCTGATTTTGTTCTTTTAATATTTGCGAGCAAAGACGCAAAGAAAATTGAAATCAACCATGAATTTCTCCGGCTCTTTGCGCCTTTGCGTGCAATCCTTAAAAACAAAAGAGATCGTTAAAAAATGAGTTTTCATTAAAAATTCTTCGTGTACTTTGTGTTTTTGTGCACAATAATAGATCATTTGGTTCAGGAGTCCTTGCAAAAGTCATGTTTTAGATAATAATTGGGGCTTATTCGGATTCCCAACAGGCGGTTCCAATCGCCCCACGCACGCCAATTAGCAATGTCTTTTCCGTCTCCACCGTTTTCTTCGCCCCCTTCGTCATTCCAAACACCGGAATTTCTCAATAAACCGTTGCGGCTTCTATTAATTTGGAGCAGTGTTTTTCTTTTTGCGTTTTACGTTTGGTCGGCGGCGGAAGCACGGAAAAATACTTCCAACCGTGTTGTCGATTGGTTGCCGAAGGGAACAGAAGAACTCGAAACGTTTTATCATCGCTATTACCAGCACTTCCCGGAAGGGGAACTCCTTATGGTTTCGTGGACGGGCTGCGAAATAAACGACCAACACTTGGACTCGATTGCGGCTCGATTGGTCACGCCGCCCGATAACAACCGCCCCGCTTATTTCGAACGGGTCTTGACAACACATTCCCTTTTTCAGGAATTGTCTGGCGAACCGTTGGAATTGAAACCGGCGGAAATCCGGTCACGCCTTGCCGGATGGTTGATCGGACGAAACCAAAAAGACGCTTGTCTGATCGCGCTCATCAATCCGGCAGAAGGAAATAATCGGGCAAACGCGATTGAAGCCGTTTTCGCAACCGTAGAAGAAATGACCGGTTTGCCGCGTTCGGAGATTTTTGTTGCGGGTCCGACGATTGACAGTGTGGCGATTGATGAAATTTCAAAGAATGCCCAAAAGACGTTGTTACCTTTTTTTCTGTTGTTCTGTTTGGTTTTACTTTTCTGTTGTTTGCGGAATTTTTTTGCGGCGTTGATTGTTTTTGCGGCGGCGCAGATGAACGAAGAACTTGGCGGAACGCTTCTTTATTGGTGCGGTGCTCATGTCGATTCGATTTCCATGCTGATTTCGTCACTCATTTACGTGTTGACCATTTCAGGCGGTGTGCATCTTATCAATTATTATCGGGAAACTCTTGCCGAAGCGGAATTGGGAAACGAAAAGAAGGTGCCGTTGCAAACAGTGAAAAAAGCGGCGTTGCCGTGTGCGCTGGCAGTCATCACGACGATTCTGGGAATGGGGTCGCTTGCGAGGAGCCAGATGGTTCCGATTCGCACTTTTGGGATTTACGCTTCGTTCGCCCTTGCACTCGGAACTCTTTGGCTTTTCCTTTTTGTCATTACCATTCTTCAACAATATCCGATTCGCCGTTGGTATCGAACCGGCGATTCCCAAATCAGTCCCGCCGGAATTTCGGAAAAACGCGGCTGGCAATATCTTGGGTTATTGGTTTTCCGGTATCGGATTGCCATTACCTTGTTTGCGTTTTTTCTCATGCTTGTTTTTGCAGCCGGTGTGAAAAACCTGCGAACAACGGTTACTTTTCACGGATTGTTGCCGGAATCTGCCAAAGTGATTCAGGATTACAACGAATTGGAGGGAAAAATAGGAGGATTGATTCCGATTGAGGTTGTTGTCCACATTCCTGACGCGGGCAACAGCGAGGTGACATTACTTGACCAACTCTATTTGTTAGGGGCATTGCGAGAGGTTTTGGGCGGAGTGCAAGGTGTGGACACGGTTGTTTCGGTGTTGAATTTCCTGCCTGATCTTCCTTCTCGGACAAGCGGTCAAATGATTCAAGCCGCTCGGCGTTCGGCATTGCGGGGGATATTGAACCGTCACCAGGATCGGTTGCGTGAAGCCCGGTTTTATGACCGAACCATTCCGCCCGAAACCGCCCAACCCACCCCAACCGCCGAATCATTTCCTCAAGATTCACCCGGCACGTATTGGCGGATGAGTCTTCGGGTTTCGTCTCAAGCGAAGGTTAATTACGATCATTTGATTTCGGAGATTCGAACGCGGTTGGAATCGGTTCGTGCGGAGGCGATTTTTTCCAAGACGGTTGGGGTTCAATTTGATGTCACGGGCGGGGTTCCACTGGTTCGCCGTGCCCAAGCCCAACTTCTTCATGATTTAATTGACAGTTTTATGACGGCATTTGCATTGATTGCATTGACAATGATTTTGATGCTTCGCAGCATTTTCAAAGGGATACTGGCGATGGTTCCGAACATTTTTCCTTGTGTGGTTGTTTTTGGTTTTCTGGGAATGTTGGACATTCCGGTTGACATGGGATCAATGATGACCGCAAGTGTGGCAATGGGCATTTCGGTTGACGGAACCCTGCACTTCCTGACTTGGTTCAACATTGCTCTGAAACAAGGACAAGATCGTCAACAAGCGGTTTTATCAGCCTATCGGCGTTGTGCGACTGCGTTGTTGCAAACGACGATTATTTGCGGTTTTGGGATGCTTATTTTTGGTTTGAGTGATTTTGTGCCGGTTGCCCGATTTGCGGTTTTGCTGTGCCTGCTTCTGATAGTGTCACTGATCGGCGACATCATTGTCCTCCCCGCCATCCTCTTCAGCCCACTCGGAAAACTCTTTGAATTGAAAAAATCATAATACAAGAGTAGCCAGTTGTCTGTAGTACCAAGTTCTCTCATTTATATTGGCTGATCGTTATTGGAAGGAATGATTCACTGGAAAGTAATAGAAAGTAATGGAAGTTTGTAATATTCTTCCATTACCATTTCTTACCTTCTTGTGAATGATTTTGCTAAAAACTTGGTGCGGGTTTCATTTAAAAGGATTCGATTGTTTCGGCGACTTGTTGTCGGAGTTGGTAGATTTGGTTTGGGTTGGGCAATATTTTCGACGAGAACCGTCCGGTCGGGGAAGGGCAATCGACCATCTCTTTAACCGCTTCTAAAACCGTTTCGGCTTGCGAGACGTTTTTGCCGGAACTCTTTGCCTTTGCGATTAATTGCGAAAGCAAATAGAAATATTCGTAATCCTCAACCCCTTCGCGGGCTTGAGCAAACCGAACCGACGTTACAATCTTGGACGAACCAATTGGCTTGCCCGGATAAATCAAGTAACCATCGCCATTCGGATAACGAACCCAATAATATTCACCCGGCGTTGACGTTTGGTAGATGTACGCGTGAGAAGCGCGATGGTAGGGATTGTAAGTTAGCCATGCCACTCCCCAAAATTCATAAGCATCGGCTCCGTATTTGAAGCAATAGTAAGGTAAGAGCCGTTCGATGGCGTTGTAGGGAGTGTCGAGGCACAACATTCCGTCTGTCGTGAACCAGATTTTCGAGCCGTGTTGTTTGATTTCGGTCATTTTTTCGACAGGGACGATTCCGTAATGACCGATTCCCCAGATATTGAGCGAATGGAGCCATTCGGGAACATAACGCCACGTGCTCGAATAAACCGGAATCTTCGGATCCACCTCATGAATCATGTCGCAAACCGCTTTCATTTGTCCCAAGATGTTCGGAGTCCAGTAATTTGGCTCATCGGAGATGTACAATACAAATTTGTCAGCCCAGCCTTTTTGCTTGACATGGTTCCAGAACCCTTTTAAGTATGCCTGATAGCGGGATTTATATTCCGGGCGGAGTTGGGCAACGTCGGCGTCTTTGAAGGGAGGTTCACCGGCGTAAGGGGCTTCACCGAAAAAGTTTTTCGGGGGGTGTCCCCAACCAAAGAGATAGAAAAGCATCGGAGCGTAGACCTGCCTTACCTTCCGTTCATTGAAATACCATTCGGCGGCGTTGTCAAATTCCGTCCAGTCAAAGACGAACGCTCCGTTTTTCCATTCGGCTTTGGGAACGACATTGATCGTATCGGGTGCGAGCCGGTTCTCGGTCATTAATTCGACAACCTCTTTCTGAAATTGCTTGAGCGGTTGC
>JAISQH010000461.1 GCA_031274385.1 Planctomycetaceae bacterium
TCCTACGGAGTTGTTTTAATTCATAATACAAACCGAACACATTATTAAAAGTTTTGCGAACAACGGGATGTTAATAATACCTTTACAAAAATAATTCACAAAAACATGATCTTTATGACTGCCGGCAGTATAAAAAGATTTACAAATCAATTCTTTTCATTTTTTCGTGAAATTTTGTGTTTTTTCGTGGTAAAATTTTGGTTTTTGAAATCTTCCTTTATGATGACATTGCGATCATTGCGTTTTTGCACACAACAGGTCTTTTTTGACACAATTTTACTTGGCTCAGAATTGTTACGATTTTCCGAAGAAACCGGTTATCAAAACCCTCTTGCGGCGCGGATGTCGTCGAAATCGCGGAGGTGGTAGGCAATGCCGACGTAATCAAGTGTCCGGCACAACGCCCGAAACGCAACTCCCATTCCATCGGGACCGCTGTAACCGCCGTATTGACCGCCGCCTTTCAAATGCGGCTCCAAATCCAGAAATACTCCGGGAATGCCGCGACTCTTCAACTTCTCTTCCAATGACGGAAGAATCGAAGCCAAGTCCCGGAAAATACGTTCGTGACCTGATTCTCCTTGATCCGGCGGTACAAAATTCTTCATTTTTGCTTCTTCAATATGACCGCCCTTGTCGTTTCGGCGCGGATTGGCAAAATCCTTGACATGAAACCAACCAAGTCCCGGCTTCATCGCTTCATATTGTTCAAAAATGTCCTGCGCCGAATAACCTTGCATCACAATGTTACCGCCGTCGAAAATCAGCATCATCGCCGGATGATTAACTTGCCGGTAAATTTCGCTCAAAATAATTCCTTCATGACCAACCAAATTCGTTTCCACTTCAAGACCAAACGTCAAATCACTTCGGTGGCAAACCTCCGCAATCTTGCCAAGCCACTCAACCGACTGAGCAAGATAATCGTGCGGATCCGATCCCTTCGGCGGATAAAACGAAAAACCGCGAATCAACTTCGTCTCCAACGCATGAGCCAAATCACAAGCCAACCGGACTTCATCCAAATATTTTGTAATCGGAATATAAGTGTTGCTTGTTCCATCGTCCACATCTTCAAGTTTGGTCTTACCAATCGGCGAACCAAGCGACGAAACATTAAGACCATATTCGTCCTGAAATTGACGAATCCGTTGGAGATCACCTTTCGTCAATTTCATTACGTTTTTGATCCCGTCGCCAAGATTGACAAAACGGATACTGTAATATTGGAGACCCAACGCCGCATAAACGGCAAATTGTTCCACAATAGTTTTGTTAGCGGTTGATTCATCGGCAAAGCCGGACAAAAATACTCGCGGTGTTGGTTTCATAGTGATTTAAAAAAAGGTTAAAGGATTGTTGTTCAAAAAACAATTTTGTAATATTTTGTAATATTTTGTAATATTACGTAATAACAATTCAACAGTCAACAAAATGTAACTGTCAATGTTGTTCTTTTAAGGTTTACACGCGGAGGAACAAAAATGCAGAGAAATTCGTGGTTTGGGTTCAACTTTTCATTTTTAAAATTTCACTGTATTTTCTTTGTGTTTTTTTCAGTGGTTGTGTTTTATTTTTTACTTTTCGTCTTCCTATTTAATTTGGTACAAACACCGGCTTTTTTCGTGCGGCAAGCCGTTCTTGCCGAACTTCCTCCATCACTGCCGGCGAAAACTCCGGCACGATACCCGAAACAGCACGATTAGCTTCTTCAGAAACAGATTCTTTAAGAATCTCCCGTAACATTTTGTATGTTTCATACATATCTGTATTCCGCATCCAATCGGCAATAAACCGGATAATAAACCGATCAACAACCAATCCCGGAAGCCATTCCTCTACTTGTAAATCAAGAATAGGATAGCCCCGACATTCGCACTCTTCTTCAAAAAGAATCAAGTGTTTTCTTATTTCATTTTTGTCCATTCTTATTCTTTTAATTTGGTACAAACACCGGCTTTTTTCGTGCGGCAAGCCGTTTTTGTCTGACTTCCTCCATCACATCCGGCGAAAATTCCGGGACCATACCCAAAACGGCACGATTGGCTTCTTCAGAAACAGATTCTTTAAGAATCTTTCGCAACATTATGTGTGTTTCATACATATTCGTATCCCGCCTCCAATCGGCAGTAAAACGTACAATAAACCGATCTTCGACCAATCCCGGAACCCATTCTTCCACTCGTAAATCAAGAATAGGACATCCCCGACGTTCACACTCTTCTTCAAAGTGAACTAAGTGTTTTCTTATTTCATTTTTATCCATTGTAATATTCCTTGTGTTTTATTTTCCAAGATATCAAGTATTTCTTTCAAAATTTCCCTATTTGTTGATCCGAGAGTTTTGTAACGAGATTGTTCACTCCATCCGCCAAGCAACATATCGGCAAAAAAACTGAACTCCGCGTTTGTTTCACATTCCGTTTCAAATTCTTCTCTTAAACAACTGAAAATCATCAAAACTCTTAAATTGTGCGTTTTGACGGCGCGGCGTACATCGCCGATTCCTTCAATAGTATTGCTCATTGGATCGGAATCGTCGAACAACCCTGTTATTCCGAATCGGCTGGCAATTTTTGCCTTGAGCATCAATTCAACAGCGTAACCGGCAAGATAAAAAGCTCCGTCATATTTTTGGTTTTCGTACAAAACCTTCGCCTCGTCAAGGCGTTCCCAAGCCAGTATTTCGATTTCCTGCGGTGTTTTCATGGTTGATTGGCACTTTTGATTAACATGTTGATTGTTGATCGGCACGGACAGTCGAACAACCGGCAACAGCATCAACTTTTCTTTGGCGGCGTTACAACAATCGGTGGGGCGGCAGGAGCGGTAGGCGGTGGGGCGTTGGCGCCGCTTGGCTTGGCAGTCGGAGCCGCAACCGTTGGCTTTGTCTTCGCCGCAACAGGATCACCGTGCGATGGTTCGGGAACCGCTTGAATAATCTTGGCAATCACATCGTTCACATCAACCCCTTCGGCATCTGCGTTGAAGTTTGTGAAAATACGGTGCCGCAAGACCGGAAAACACATCGCCCGAATATCGTCACCGGAAACAGCAAACCGCCCATTCAAAATCGCTCTTGCTTTTGCGGTTAAAATAATACTCTGAGCCGCACGCGGGCCCGCTCCCCATGCCAACCAGTTTTGAACAAACTGCGGACTGTATTTTTCCTTCGGACGCGTCGAACGTACCAACTCAACCGCATAATCAACAATATGATCCGAAACCGCAACCTGACGAACAAGCTGTTGAATCCAAACAACATCCGCTGCCTGAAGCACCGGTTCGATCGTGATCTTTTTTGTTTGGGTTGTTGCCATGACGATTTGGCGTTCTTCGTCTTTGTTGGGATAACCGATATAAATGGAAAGCATAAACCGGTCGAGTTGTGCTTCCGGCAAGGGATAAGTTCCTTCCTGTTCAATCGGGTTTTGTGTTGCCATCACGAAAAACGGCGGCTCCAGCGGATACGTTTTACCGGCAACCGTCACCTCATATTCCTGCATTGCCTGAAGCAACGCGGCTTGTGTTTTCGGCGGGGTTCGGTTAATTTCGTCGGCAAGCGAAATATTGGTAAAAATCGGTCCCCGAACAAAACGGAATTTACGCTCATTCGTTTCAGGATCAACGTCAATAATTTCCGTGCCGGTAATATCGCTCGGCATCAGGTCTGGCGTAAACTGAATCCGGTTAAACTTCATTTGAAGTGCCTTCGCCATCGTTGAAACCGTCAACGTCTTGGCAAGACCGGGAACACCAACAGTAAGACAGTGTCCCCGCGCAAAAATACAGATGAGCATTTGCTCCAACATTTCGTCCTGACCAACAATAATTTTGTGAACTTCCTTGAGTAATTTTTCTTTCGCCTGACAGACACGACGAACCATTTCTTCCGGGCTGAGTGTTGCGGTATTGGACATTGATTACTGATTTGAAAAAAAAGTGAGTGAACCTGAACAAACTTTCGTTATTTTAATCCAATGACAACAAAAAATCACCCCCCTCTCCATTTTGTTGCCAACTTCATGTCAAGATAGGATTGATAGGTTAAAAAAACCGATTATAATAGGGAGTTATGAAAGAAATTCGTTCTCCCATTGAGATATTGGCAAACCGGCGGACAATCCAGTGGTTGTTTGTTCCGGTAATTTTGTTACCGGTGGGAATGGTTTTTCTTTTTACGTTCGGGCGTTTTTTTGCCATTTTCGGCGATCCGATCTCCGCAGCCATTCTTGACTGGTTGGCACTGGGACTCGGTTTCTTTTGGTTTCTTTCGCTCGTTTCTCAATTGCTGTGTGTTGCTCTGTTTCTATCGAAAGAGGATGACGAGATGTAACATTTCATCATAATCATAGCAATCGTTCTTTTTCGTGCATTTTGTCGTCAATGAGGCGGACTTTTTGAATAATTTGAATAATCGGGAACACGAAACGGTTGTCGGTTGTCCGGCGAAGGAACCTGAACCAATTGACGGTTCGGATTTTTTTCATCCTGAATCCGGTTGACTTTGTATTTTTCCGCAGAAAACGGGTTGGTTATCAAGGTTGCGGGTTCGGGTTTTTCCAGCGATACGGACATTGCCAAAAACGCCGTTTCGCAACCGGCTCGATCCTGAGCGTAAAGACGCATCAACGGCACAATGCCGCGAAGCAATAACACCGCAATAATCGGTTCTGTTTCCTTGTTCATTCTATCAAGCACATCATTGTTAATGTCCGTCAAAACGGCAAGACGTTGATAAAACGGTTTTTTACATTCGTCAATGACTTTTTGCATTGATTTCAGGTAAAAAATTTCGTCGGCAACATGGGTTTCAAAAAAATTCTCTTTTAGAAGAACAAGTTCTTTGATTTCTTCTTCTTTTGTATTGGTGGTTGAAGCGGCGGAATCGTTTGGGCGTTTCTTTTGTTTTCGCGGTATGAAGACCAGCCGCCCGCGTTCTTCCAACTCCTTGATTTCACCCGGCGTCAAGGCGGCTTCAAGACCGCTTTGTAATATCCGGTGATACGTTTTCAAACCGCTGGCACGGTCTGCAACCCAAACCGTACGATCCGGCGTCCAATTTTCGAGTTGTTCCCGAATCATTTCGTACAAACCGGCGAGATAGCGTTTGCTGAATTTCGGATGCAAAACAATCGCTTGCATCACATCCACCGCACGCAACCGAATAAGAGCCGCAGAGGAACGAACCGCCGGAATCCCCACTTCCGCCGCTAATTGAGCCATTCGAAAAACGTACACCAACGAATCCAACGCATCCTCCATATTCCCGTCCCAAAGCGATTGAGCAATGGCATATTCTTCGAGCAAAAGATAATCTTCCAAATAATCAGCAGCCTGAACATCAATCGTTTCACCGGTTTCCCGATCTTGGTTGAAAATAAAATAAAAACACGTTTTGGGTTGCTGAAGCATTTGCCGGATTGCAAGACGTTTCGGCTCGAAGCGGGTCAGGATTTCGCCTAATTTTTCAAGCGTTTCCTTGTCAAGACTCCATTCGTTTCCTTTCGGGGCGGCATCACGAAGGATTTTCAGTTCTTCGGGATTTTCAGCAGAAAAAGCGTGATTCAAGGTTGTTGCGATATTGATTCCGTCTGAAACGTTGTTCTTAAAAATTTCGGACGGAGTTTCTTTTTGGGCGATAATTTTTTTAATTTCGTCGATCAACTCGTGATCTTTTTCGAATCGGGCGGTTTCCATTCCGAGAAACATTTCACCCGGTATTTTTTCACCGCCGAACTTCAGAATTTTCGGAAGAATCGACGACGAATCGTTTTGCGGTTCCCGTTCCCGAAACCGATATTGCCGTTGTATTGTTGAGACAACGTAGAAGAGGACGACAGCGGACAAAATCAAGCCGGCAAGATAAGTTGATTTCACATTGATTTTCCGGTGCTTTGTGTCGGACATGGTGATTCTCTCCTGAATGAAAAAAACGATTAGACTTGTTCCTAAACTTGAAAAAGAGTGTAATAGGGTTTTAGTTTTGTCAGCAGATGATACAGATTTTCGTAAAAAACGAATCTGCAAAATCTGTTGACAATAACAACTATAATGGAACAAGTCTATTGGGAAAAACTACTGAATAGGGACACTATCTAAACGTTCCTCATTTGAATCTTCTTGCAAATCACGAACTGTTTTATCGAGGAGAATGATTTCGACGACGGAGTTGATGGCTTTGGGGTCGATACCGGGCGGAAGAACCGCCCGATTGAGCGGTTCGTACGGTCCGACCACGGATAAATTGAAAAACTTCGGTTTCAGACCGCGTGAAACAAGATAATCACGGACATTCACCGCGCGGGCGTACGCAAGATCAATATCTTGCCGATACGCTCCATGTTGTTCATACGACGAGGCGTGACCTTTGATCATGATTTTGAAGGGCGAACCGATGAGGTTACTTAAAACGGCATCCATATCTTGTTTTGCTTGAGCGTTCAATTCGTCGCTGCCAAGATCAAACCGAATCAGTCCGCCTTTGATGGGTTCTTCCTTGACGAGTTTTGTTGCCACCTTTTGATGTTCTCCCTGAGCGGAAACAACAGGTTGACCGCCTAAGAGTGCTGCTAAACGGTTGGAGCGTTCGGTTGTTGAAGAGCGTTGCATGGTGGTTTTTTTCGACCGGTTCGGAGTTTTGCTCGAACCGGAATACCCCAGATTATTCTGAAGCGATTCCACCACCGCCTCGAATTTAATTGTTGCAATGACGCTCATGGAGTAAAGCATAATAAAAAAGCAAAGCAACAACGACATCATATCACCATACGTCAAAATCCATTCGGGAACGCCTGCCGGTTGTGGTTTTTCTCGTGCCATTGTTATTTTTGGGTTGGTAAAGTAATGATTGAACGGTAAAGTAATCTTGATTTTAGTCGAGCCAGCAACGTCACAATGCTTCACCGGCGGTGTAACGCAACACAACCGCCTGATTGTGTTATCATACCATAAAAGGGTAAAATATCATAGGTAACTTCTAAAAACTCTTTTTTAACCAC
>JAISQH010000506.1 GCA_031274385.1 Planctomycetaceae bacterium
GGAGTTCTCGTTTTGTTTGCCAACTTACTCCGTGCTGCGCAAGCTTGCACGGGGTTATCCAAATGAAACTCCTTCGGAGTTTTTTACGGAATTATTTTACGGAATTGTTTTAGCTCATAGTTCAAAACGAAATTTTAAAAATGAAAAACTGAAACCAACCAAAAATTTCTTTGCGTCTTTGTGCGCAAACTTGAAAAAATAAATTACGACGTACACTCTAACTGTTCAATAATTGTTCCGCGAGTTGTAAAACGTCAACTGCCCAAAAACATTCGGGACGTGGATGAATGGCGTTTGGATTGTCGGTTGATGGTCGGCAGCTCAATATTGTTTTCGTCCAACGCGGCGGTATCGAATCAACTCCATTGACCGCTCCGAGCAATGCACCGCAAATTGCTCCGGTTGTATCGGTATCGCCGCCTTCATTGACCGTTTCGATTATTGCTTCTTCAGTATTTTTTGAGTGGAGCAACCGATAAAAGGCGTTTTGCAACGCAAGCAGTACCCACCCGGATTTGTAACTGAAATCCTCCGGCAACTCTGTTGCGGCACATTCCAACGTTTCGGTAACAGATTTTTCGTAATACAATTTTTCTTTGGAACGTCGAACGGCGTTGTCATACAATTCTTGTGCGGAAATGCCGTTCCGAACGGCTTCGGCTATTGTTGTCGTGTAAATTGCGGCGGACTTTTGACAAATGATATTCGGATGCGTCAAATTTGCGTCTTGTATCGCCCAATTGGCAACAACATCAAGATCAAACCGGCTGCCGAAAATACCGAGCGGGCTAATTCGCATGAGTGAACCATTTGCCTGTGAATCCTTGTTCAAGTGACCCCGCATTGCAGAACCAATTGTAATACCGCAGTCGAATGGTTTTGAATTGTACCAATATTGATAAGCCGCGAAAACTTTTTCCGCATTATATTGACCTTCCTTGACAATTGACCTGGCAAGCATTAACGCCAATTCGGTGTCATCCGTCGGTTGTCCCGCAAGCGTATCGAATGCTCCGCCGTTTGTCATGTCACGCAAACCGTTCGGGTATTTGCGTTTAATGGTGGATTTCTTTTGAAATTCAACCATCTGACCGAGAGCGTCGCCAACACATTGCCCAAAAAAACAACCTTGAGCACGAGAAAGAATGTCTTGTTTCATTTTGATTCCTTTTTTATTGGTGTTTTGAAAATAAAGGAAAAATTAAAGAAAAGAGGATACCACAATACTCCACAAAATCAAGGCGAAAATTATAGAAAATGATATGATTTTACCAAACGTATCGTTTTTACTCTAAATTACTTGCATAAAGCGGCTTAACAGAAAATTGTAGTAAAATCGGGAAGAACGGAACGCAAACGATTGGCAACCCAAAATCTCAAATCACAATTCCCAAAACCCCGAATCACAAAAAACTCAGGGACGAAATGTATTTTGAGCGATGGAGAACTTGCAGGATTCTCTTGTTCCATGTAAAATGACAAAATCAAGTTTGTGAAATACCGGAAACGGATAACGATTCGGTGAATCCGAAATAAGGTTCGCAGCCGCTCGGTTCAACACCGGAAATCGTTCAGAAATATCAGATAACATTTTATTTTCATTGATTAATTACGCCCATGATTTTAGAACAAAATATTTTACCGTTTTTTGAATGGCTTCCCGGAGCAATCCGCGATTGGGTCATCGCTGTTGCCATGCTGTTTGTTACAGCACTCATTGTCGGAGCCTTGCTTTCTGTGATCCGGTACGGTTTCGCCGGATTTATGACGCCGTTTTTTCGTGCTATGGAACGCGGAATCGAAAACCTGACCTCACTCTCGTTCGCCCGAACTTGGGCAATCGCCCGATTGACCATCAAAGAATCCATCCGACGACGTGTTTTGTTTGTCTTTGCTCTGTTCATGATTTTGCTCCTTTTTGCAGGTTGGTTTCTCGACCCAAACAGCGAAGACCCCGCCAAACTTTATATGTCCTTCGTTATGGGAGCCACCACCATTTTGGTCTTGCTTCTTTCATTGTTTTTGAGTTCGTTCAGTTTGCCGACTGATTTCAAAACGAAAACGATTTATTCGGTTGTAACCAAACCGGTTCGAAGTAGCGAATTGGTGTTCGGACGAGTTCTCGGCATCGGGCTGATCGGAACCGTTATCTTGATTCTCATGGGCGCGGCAAGCTATCTTTTCGTCACCAACGGCTTGCAACATTCCCATCTTCTCACGGAAAAAGAAGATTTGACGCCGGTTTCCATCGAAGCCGGAAACGCAACCGATGACCCCAGACGGATTGTTTTACGCGGCGAAACCCGTCTCACCAACGGTCATAAACATCCTGTGTCCGTTGCCGCCGACGGAACAATTAGCGTCGGAATGGTCAACGGGCATACTCATCAGGTTACAACCGAGAAAAAAGCCGATCAAACCCGGTATCTTGTTCACCCTTCACGCGGAACGCTTCAGGCAAGAGTTCCGGTTTATGCCAAACTCGGTTTTCGCGGTGCCGATGGGTTGGACACGAACAAAGGAATCAATGTCGGGCATGAATGGGAATATCGCTCTTATATTGGCGGGAACACAAAATTGTCCGAAGGAAGTTACGAAGAAGCCGCTATTTTTGCTTTTGAAGGGATTCGGGAGGAGATGTTTCCCAAAAATCAATTCCGTGACGGTTTGCCGATTGAAATGACGCTCGGCGTTTTCCGAACTCACAAAGGCGATATTGAAAAGCGTGTCACCGGCAGTTTGTCGGTTCGGAATCCGGTGACCGGGCTTCGGGTTGAGGTGATGACGTTTAGCACCGAAGAATTTATCACAAAAGCCCTCACGGTTCCGTGGACCTTTGAAGGAACGCCGCAAATCATTCAACGACGCGGACGAACCACCGGAACCGCTTACGCTTTTCCCGATGATGAAACCGCACGAAATCAAAAAAATGATCCGAAATTCACCGAACATCGTCATTTTGATTTTTACAACGATATTGTTGCAGACGGACGTTTTGAAATCTGGCTGCAATGTATCGATAATCAACAATATATCGGTGTTGCGCAAACGGATTTGTATCTTCGTGCGCAGGATGGTTCGGTTGAGTTGAATTTTGTCAAGGGTTATTTTGGTATTTGGATGCAGATGTTGGTGGTGATTTCGTTTGGTGTTTTGTTCAGCACGTTCCTGAGCGGAGCGGTGGCAATGATTTCAACGGTCGGCATGATGATTGCCGGTTTTTCCAAAACGTTTATGATTGAAATCGGTTTGAACAAGGTACTTGGCGGCGGTCCTTTTGAATCGTTTTACCGGCTTCTCATTCAACAGAACATGGTGGTTGATTTGCCAACCAGTTTTTCAACCTCGTTTATCAAAGCAGCCGATAAGGTTTTCGGTCTTTTCCTGACGTTGATTGGTCAGGCGGTGCCGCCGCTTTCCGAATACGCAGTGTACGATAACGCTGTTGTTTCGGGGTTCAATGTTCCGGCGGGCTGGCTTCTGAATCACGGAGTCATGACGTTGGCTTATGCGGTTCCGATTTTTATTGTTGCCTACCTTATCCTGAGTAACCGTGAAGTCGCTAAATAAATCGTTCCTTTTTGTCTGAAATGAGCGCGGATTTTTACGGAGCCGGTTCGGAGTTTTCCTCGTTTTCCTTCAAACAATCTGTTTCCTCCAAGTAATTTGTTTCCTTCCAATAATCTGTTTCCTTTCAATAATCTGTTTCCTCCCAATCATCCGCAATCATCATCCCTCTGTGGATAAAACCATTTTCCATTTCCCGCCATGCACCGTGTCGTTATTACGGGTTACGGATTAGTAACGCCTCTTGGATTCAATGCTGAAGAGGTCTGGAAGAAAATTTGTCACGGCGTTTCGGGTATTCGGAGAACTTCCGTACCGATTGTGGACGGCATGAAGTCGTTGGTAACAGGCGAATGTCGTGACTTTTCAACCGAAGGCTATCTTGCGTCGCATGATGCCAAGCGATTGGAGCGTTTCGTCCAATACGCTTTGGTGTCGTCTATTGACGCTGTTAAACTCTCCGGTCTTGATTTTTCGGCGGAAAATCGGGATCGTTGCGCTGTTGTGATTGGCAGTGGAATCGGCGGACTTAATGAAATTGAAACCCAACATCTTCGGCTTGTTCAAAAGGGACCTTCCAAAGTTTCTCCGTTCACGATTCCCAAGATTATGACCAATTCGGCGGCGGGGAATGTTTCAATTCATTTTGGTTTAACCGGTCCTTCGTATTCGGTGGTCACAGCGTGTGCGACATCGATTAATGCTTTATCGGATGCGGTTCGTATGATTCGTTATGGCGAGATGGACATTGTTCTTGCCGGCGGAAGTGAAGCGTCGGCAACATCGCTTGGGCTTGCCGGTTTCAATGCCATGCGGGCGTTGTCGGAACGCAACGACGAACCGGAACGGGCAAGCCGTCCTTTTGATCGGGATCGTAACGGTTTTGTGCTTTCCGACGGTTGCGGGATTCTCGTACTGGAATCGTTGGAACATGCACAGAAACGCCGTGCCGAACTTCTCGGCGAAGTGCTTGGAACCGGTTTAACTTCGGACGGCACCCACATCACGCAACCGGACGGAGACGGCACCGGAGCAATGAAAGCCATTCTGAAATCGCTTGCCGATGCCAAGATTGAACCGGAAGAGATTGACTACATCAACGCACACGGAACCGCTACGATACTTGGTGATATTGCGGAGACTCGTGCGATTAAGCGGGCGTTTGGTGATTTGTCGTACAAGATTCCGATTTCCAGCACAAAAAGTCAGATTGGACATCTTCTTGGCGGCAGCGGGGCGGTGGAGACGATTTTTTGCCTTCAATCAATTCGTGACGGGGTTGTACCGCCGACGATCAATCTTGACAATCCCGATCCCGAATGTGATCT
>JAISQH010000538.1 GCA_031274385.1 Planctomycetaceae bacterium
CTAACGCCTTCCCGCCTCTACGGGGTAAAAACATACATTTATGACCGCCGAAAGTATAGACAGTGACCAATAAAAACTCCCCGCTGACCCGGAAAACATGTTCGGAGCACCGGAAAACATGTTCGGAGACACGGAAAACATGTTCGGAGCCCCGGAAAACATGTTCGGAGCACCGGAAAACATGTTCGGAGCCCCGGAAAACATGTTCGGAGACCTGGAAAACATGTTCGGAGACCTGGAAAACATGTTCGGAGACCCGGAAAACATGTTCGGAGACTCGGAAAACATGTTCGGAGAGCCGGAAAACATGTTTAGGCAACTTCTAAAAACTTTTTTTTAACCGCGAAAAACACAAAAAAACACGAAAGAATTTTAGTTGCAACTTTTTTACTATAAATGATTGACAACATTTGTATTTTTCGTGAACTTTCGTGTGTTTCGTGGTTAGTCTCGGTTTTGAGAAGTTCCCACAAATAAAATGTAAGTATCAATTTCTTTGCGTCTTTGCGCGCAATCCTTAAAAAACAAAAGAGACAGTGACCAATGAATCTATTAAAAAAATTGCTTGGTTTGATTCGGTTTTCTCACACGCTTTTCGCATTGCCATTTGCCATACTGGGCGCGGCGATGGCATTGAAACTGAATTGGTATGAAAATGAGTTGTATCGTCCCCGAATAATGGAATGGGTTGGTATTTTGTTTTGCATGGTTTTTGCCCGAAGTGCGGCAATGGGGTTCAACCGCTGGGCAGATCAGGAACTCGATGCCCAAAATCCCCGAACCGCCAACCGCCATTTGCCAGCCGGACTTTTAACCGCTCAAAGTGTTTTATTTTTTGTTGCGGTTTGTTCGGTCGGTTTCATTGCTTCGACTCTTCTTTTTCTTCCGAACCGGATTCCGTTTTTTGCTTCAATACCGGTACTTCTCTTTCTTTTTTGCTACAGTTTTGCCAAACGTTGGACAATGACCGCTCATTTTTGGCTTGGCGGTGCCTTAATGCTGGCTCCGTTGGCAGCCTGGTTTGTTGTTCGACCCATCCTCTTGCCTATTCCGTTGCCGCCGATTTTGCTTGCGTTGGCGGTACTTTTCTGGACGGCTGGTTTTGATTTGATTTATGCAACACAAGATACCGAATTTGATAAAAAAACCGGTTTATTCAGTGTGCCGGGAAAATACGGAAATAAAACAGCGTTCCGGTTGTCTGCAATATGCCATGTTGTTTCGATTCTTTGTTTTGCAACAATTCCGTACGTCTATGAACCATTCGGACTCGTGTTCCAATTCGGAGTCGGCGTAATTGCTTTGATTTTAGCGGCAGAACATTGGGTTGCTGCGCCGAAGCCAAACAAACCGGTTGATCTTTTGCGTGTCAATGTTGCTTTTTTTCAAATGAATGTTTTCGTTTCTGTCAGTCTGCTCCTCATCGGATTGTTCGACCTTTTTACGCAACACTAATTGGTCACGGTCTATTTTGTTTTTCAAGAATTGCACGCAAAGACGCAAAGAATCAAAAAGAACCAAACGAATATCTTCGTCGTATCCGTTATCAATTTTATTGTTGAGTTTTTTTCATTTGAGTTAAATTAAAAACACGATCAAAAATAGAACAAGTTGAAACCAATAATAATCTTCTTTGCGTCTTTGCTCGCAAACTTGAAAAACAAAATAGACCGTGTAAAAAATGAGACGCAATCTATTTATTACGGTATGGACGCGGATTGTTGACAACCTCTTGACTCATGGGCAAGACAGTAGTACACTTACTGCGAAATGTTCGTGGTGACATGGACAGTTTTTTCAAAAATTTTCCTATTGTGATTAAATATTACAACAACAAACCAATTTTAAGATACAGGACACGTTGACTATGCCCAGAATTGTATTGCTTGACCCTATTTCCGAAGATGGAAAAAATAAACTCCGCAATGCTCCCGGACTCGAATTTGAAGATCGGATTGGTCTCAAAGGCGAGGAATTGAGAAAATGTTTGACGGAATTTGACGGCGCGATTGCCCGAAGCGGGGTCAAAATTACGGCGGAGGCTCTTGAAGGGAATACCCGATTGAAAGTGATTGCCAGAGCGGGAGTTGGGGTTGATAATATCGACACGAAAGCCGCGACGAAACAGGGAATCGTCGTGATGAACACCCCCGGCGGCAACACCATTTCAACCGCCGAACAAACATTGGCATTGCTGCTCGCTTTGTCCCGAAATATCGCGCCGGCATATCAGGCTTTAGTGGAAGGGCGTTGGGATCGCAAAAATTTCACCGGTCACCAACTTGCCGGGAAAACAATCGGTATTGTTGGTATGGGACGTATTGGTTTGGTTGTTGCCGGATATGCCAAAGCGTTTGATATGAAAGTGATTGCGATGGATCCGTTTTTCGCACCGCAACGGGCGGAAGAACTGGGAATTACGCTTGTTACTCATTTTCATGACATGCTGCCGCAGATTGATTTTCTGACGGTTCACACCCCGTTGAACGATCAAACTCGCGGCATGTTCGGAAAAAAAGAACTCGAACTCATTAAGCCGGGAGCCAAACTGATTAACTGTGCGCGAGGCGGGATTTATGATCTTCAAACGTTGGTTGAGGGAATGGAAACCGGTCGGCTTGGCGGTGTGGCGTTGGATGTGTACGAGGAAGAACCTTGCACGAATCATCCGTTGTTTGGCAAGCCGAATGTTGTTTGCACGCCGCATCTTGGAGCGAGTACCGAAGAAGCACAAACCAATGTGGCACTTGAAGCGGTTGAACTTTTGATTGATTACTTTACGAACGGAACCATCCGGCAAGCGGTTAATTTCGGAACACTTGATACGAAAACATTGATATCGCATCGTGGTGCGCTCAATGTTGCTTACCGGCTTGGTATTCTGGCGGCGCAACTTGGTCTTGGAACAATTCAATCCTGTAAAATGCGTTACAAGGGCGAAGTTTCAAAGAAAGACACGTCGCTTTTGTCCACCTCGTTTGCGGCTGGGTTGATGTCCGCTTCGATGAATGAAGATGTCAATATTGTCAGTGCGGCGTCGATGCTTCGGGAACGCGGGATTGATTTGATTGAGGAAAAAACATCGGAAGTCGGCGAATTTTCCTCACTGATTACGGCGGAACTGACCGGAGAAACCAACACGGTTTCGATTTCCGGTACGCTTTTCGGCAATTCAATGCCTCGTTTGGTAATGATGGACAATTATCGGTTGGAAAGTTTTCTGGACGGTCATTTATTGTTTATTGACCATCAGGACAAGCCGGGCGTGATTGGCAACATGGGAACGGTTCTTGGCAAATACCGGATCAACATCAGCAGCATGTCACTTGGGCGAGCCGAACCGAAACCCGGCGGCGAAGCGGTTGCCGTTTTATCGCTGGACGACGAACCAACCCCCGAATCATTAAAAGAAGTAAGTGTTCTTCCGACCATTCGGCGGGTCTATTTCGCAAAATTACCACCAGCGGATAAATTACCCGCGTGGATGGGATAAATCATTGATTCCAATCGTCCGATTCTTTCTGACCCCATTGGGGTCAAAAAGAAAAAATAAACCGAAATATTCAAGACAAAACACGAAATAATCAGAAAAATTCTTTCGTGTTTTTTTGTGTTTTTCGTGGTTAAAAAAGAATTTTTAGAAGTTGCCTACTGAGAAAGGTTGCCTACCATTCCTAAAACTAAAGTAGAATGAGTAACGATATTCGGGTTAGTGAGATTCTGTTGAAACGGCGAGTTTATTTTCAACTTTATCGATACCCGGTTGAAGAAGAAGAAGTTGTTTGATGACCCTGCGTTCGCGTTCGGAGGAAACAGTTCCCGATAACGTCGCAATATTTCCGGTTGGCGTATTGTCGAACTGAATATCGATTTGTTTTGGAATCACCTGAAGGTTCGGCAATCGGGTCAATTGAGTTTTGAAATCAACAAGACGATGATCGGGTTTTGTCGGAACAAAATCGAAATCGGTTGTTGTTGCGGCGCGGACGGTTCGGTTCCCGGAGGTTGTGCTTGTTCCCATTCGTCCGCCTGCTGTTGTCCGGCTCGAAGTCATTCGGGAAGCGGTGGTTCGACGGCTTGAAGAGGTTGTGGAGCGGCTGTTCTGGGTTGCCTGAGAACCGGTTGAACTATTGCTGCGATTGGGTTGGGGGTCAGTTCCGACAAACGGAACATCCAAATCAACTCCAACAAACGTTCCCGGTTCCAACGGGCGAAAACCGCTAAATTCCGGCAACTCGGTCGTTTCCAAAGTCATTCCCGTATCAGGAACAGTAGAAGTTCCGGTACTGCTTCCGGTATTTCCGGTATTACCAGTGTTGGTATTACCAGTGTTGCCGTTACCGATACTATCTCCGATATTCGGCAAATCACCGATGCTTTGTGCCAATACAGAAATCGGACAAGCAATCAGGCTGACTATTATTATTGTGAGAAAATAACGTTTCATGGAAAAACTCTTAACCGAACGCCTCTTATTACATCTTACATCACAATTTCACAGGCGCCGCCCGGACTCGAACCGGGACATGGCGGATTTGCAATCCGCTGCCTTAGCCATTTGGCTACGGCGCCATTCAAAACAAAAAAGTCCTACAATGGGTATAATCGACAAATAAAATCAATTTGTCCATATTTTACCGCTTTTTTTCAATTGGCAAAGACGTCAAAATACCATTTTATAAAAAATTCTAAAAAATTCTGAAAAACTTACAAAAAATCGACAATTCGTCAAAGCTTCTCTGGAAAACTTTGACGTTTTTTCCGATAAATTGAATATTATTATGTTGTTAATGATGTTGCCGCAACGCGGAGATTTTGACGTTTTCCAAAGTGAGTCATGTTTTTATTTCGATTTCCGATTCTTGTTGTTGCGATGTTGCTATTCTTTGTTTCGCAAGGATTGACGCAAAATCTTCCTTCCGACACCGATCTGACTGCGGATGTTCTTATTGCCACTCTTTACGCCAAAACCGACGCCGAGAAGAAATATTGCGAAAATATCATTCGGTTGCGGGATGAAAAAATTCTTCCAAGCCGAATTTTTTACGGCATCTACCGTAAATCAATCAGTCTGGAGGAAAAAAACCGACGTTTTACTTACTTCCAGACGGGTTTGGAAATTCTCTGCAAACGGGAAGGAATTGCTTTGGACGAATTCATTTCATTCAAATCGACAAATCTTTTCGGCATTACATCGAAGTCAACCGTTACCGTTTCAGAAAAAACATCGGCAATCACCGAAAAACAAAATCCGCTTTCGTTTATCTACAAGTTGTTTCGTCGCTGAACTTTTAGATTCATCAAGACAAGACTCTACTACCAAGTTTTCTAAGTTTTTATTGCCTAATTGTTTAGGGAATTTTTCACAGGAAGATAAGGGAAGGTAATGGAAGAATGTCTGATCTTTGATTAAACTGTGATTGACTGTGATTTTATTTTTTACAGTCAATCAGGTTAATCATTAATCAGTTTAATCAAAGTTCAGACAGTTACAGAAAGAAGTGAAATGTAAATACACGACATCTCTCTTGAAAACGCTGAGATTCGGAGTAGAATATCCTCTTGGTTAACATTCACAATGAATAAAATTATTTTCAATTTATTTTTAACGAAGATGAAATCATTTACCAAACATACCGGATTGGTTGTTCCGATGGATCGCAGTGATGTCGATACCGACCAGATTATTCCGAAGCAATTTTTGAAACGAATCGAGCGAACCGGTTTTGGCAAGTTTGCGTTTTACGATTGGCGTTACCAAGACGAAAAACTCACTCCCAATCCCGATTTTGAACTGAATCAACCGGAATATCAAGGAGCAACAATTTTGTTAACACGAAAGAATTTTGGTTGCGGTTCCAGTCGGGAACATGCGCCTTGGGCACTTGATGATTTTGGTTTCCGGGTTATTCTGGCGTCGGGTTTTGCCGACATTTTTTACAATAACTGTTTTAAAAACGGATTGCTTCCGATTTGTCTTTCCGAAGAGACCATTGACGAACTCTTCAAGCAAGAAGCCGCTAACAAACCGTTCACTTTGACGGTTGATCTCGAAAATGGTTTGATTTCAGACACAAAAAGTTTATCGATTCCGTTTGAAATTGACGCATTCCGCAAGCATTGTCTTATTCACGGGCTTGATGACATCGGATTGACACTCCAAAACGAAGCGAAAATCACAAGTTACGAAAAATCTCACGGTATTGTTTAATGGATTTTTGGTTTCGTTTACCGATTCGGACGCGGCTTGGAATTATTGCAACGGTTTTGTTGGTTGTTGCGGTGATTTCGTTTGCGCTTTGGACGAGCGATCCGAGACATCATCAACCTATTTCCGCAGTGATCAAGTTTGCGCCGATTTTATTTCTGTTTTGGCTGGCGTGGGCGGATTTACAACAAATTCCTTTTTGGGTTTGGCTGGTGATGCCTGTTGTTTTAATCCTTTGTGCCTTGAAACCGGCGTTATGGCTTCTTATCATTCCTGTTGCGCTATTTTCTTTATTCATCATGCCCAAAAAGAGAAAAAAGAAATAAAGTAATAATTAATGAAGTAACAATTTACGCATGCTTTACAACAAAGCCGCGTATCTCCACTCTCCACTATCAACTCTCCACTTTTTTATGCTACTTTTACCTGCGATTGATATTTTGAACGGAAAATGTGTTCGTCTGAAACAGGGCGATTACGGTAGTGAAACGGTGTATGCGGATGATCCTGCTGAGATGGCGCGGCATTGGGGTCGGTGCGGTGCTGAATATTTGCACGTTGTCGATCTTGACGGAGCGAAAGACAAGGAACCGGTTAACCGGCAATTCGTGTACGAAATTGTGAACGCGGTTGATATTCCGGTTGAAGTCGGCGGCGGAATTCGGAACGAAAAAACGATTCGTGATTATCTTGATGCCGGGATTCATCGTGTTGTGATTGGGACGTTGGCACTCAAAGAGCCGGGCTGGTTTCGGGAAATGAGCGAAAAATTTCCCGGCAAGTTGGTACTCGGTATTGATGCGAAAAATGGGCGGGCGGCAACGGAAGGTTGGCTTGAAACAAGTCAAACGCCGGCAACAGAACTTGCTCAGACCTTCATTGATCTGCCGCTTGCCGCATTAGTGTACACTGACATTGCCAAAGACGGAATGATGGAAGGACCGAATTTTGACGAGATGGCTGCGATGCAACGAGCGGTTCCGTTTCCTGTTGTTGCTTCCGGCGGGGTCAGTTCGCTGGAGGACATTCGAAAACTCAAGCAACTCGGACTTCCGGCGTGTATCATCGGCAAGGCGTTGTACGAAGGAACCATTCGACTCGAAGACGCCTTAATCGTGTCACGTTAATTGCTGAACGTTAATCGCCGAATGAAACCAAACCGCCGTCGTCGCGTTGTCCCAGTTTTCGATAAAGGTCTGAGTCAATTGTTTCAAAAAGCATTCGGACATTACCGTCACCGAAAGCGTGGTTGGCTCCGCCGACATGAAACGAACTGAATCCGCCGACATGAAATTGTTCCGGTAATTCTGTTGCCCACAATGTTGCCGGGTCAATATTTCCTGTTTCATTTTCGTTTGTTGATTGTTTGTACGGAAAACCAGCCGGATTAATCCGACCTGATTCGTCAAACGGCATGAGCCATGTCACGAACAACGGTTTATCATTGATTTTATGTCCGGTATTTCGGATTGTTCCCGGCGTGCCGGACATCCAACCGAGTGAGACGTAGGTTGCGCCGGGCGGCAATGAACTTCGCCAATGGAATGACTTAGACGTTATCGTTGATTCGCCAAACCAAACGGTGTATGAATTTCCGTCCGAAATATCTTTGCTCCGTAACCGGCTGTTAAGAAAAAACGTACCGTGATTGTCAACATCAATCGGAGTTTCGATTCCTTCGTGACATGCCATGTAGTTTGAGTGTACACTTATTCTACTCCAACCATCCGAAGGACAAGCGAAATTTTGTGGTTTCGCAGAAATCCATGCTTGTTCGTTTGCCGGGTCGTACACGCTTTTGGAAAAGTCGATCATTGCGTACAGTGGCGTTTGTTCAAGAAAGGGCAAAATGCGCGGAATCCAACCGATGTGATTGCCTATCGGTACATTCCGAATGGGACTGGTTTCGTTGACGGTTCCCGACGGCAGCACGCCGACCGATTCTTCGTGCATTTTCGTCGCAAGAATAATTTGCAACAAATTATTTTGACACTGTCTCAGCCGGGCTGATTCCCGCGCCGCCTGAACTGCCGGGAGAAGCAACGCAATTAATATGCCGATAATCCCGATGACAACCAGAAGTTCAATCAGCGTAAAAGCGTTCGGATAAATAGAAATACGTTTCATTTTTTAGTTTTGGTTGATTTTTGGTTTGATTTTTGTGTTGAATAATGTCTGTCAGCGGGAAGTATTTCGGCAACATATTCTCCTGTTGTTGTAACAACTTCACCTTCAACAGTTGCGGTGAGACGGAGATCGGCAACCGTATGCAGTGCGGATGCCGGAATTGTAACCGAAATATTTTGCTTTTGTTTTTCCGCAATTCGGTACAAATCGTCAACAAGCAGATTTGCCTGAATGATTTGTTGTTTCCGTGCGTTATTAAGTCGTTCACGAATAATTGTTTGCGTTAAAAGCATCACGGTAGTTCCGACAACCGCCAGAACAACCAACGCAACAACTGTTGACAAACCGCGTTGAAGCGGAGAATGTGGTGATCGTAATTTTTGATCATAAAACATAAAATTGTTTCCTCCTATAAAATTTTGTAACTGTCTATTTTATTTTTTAAGGATTGCGTGCAAAGCAATAAAAACAACTAACTAAAACAACTAATTAAAACAACTCCTACGGAGTTGTTTTGCGGACTTGTTTTAGTTCATAGTTCAAACCGAACACGTTAAAACCAATACTAATTTTCTTTGCGTCTTTGTGTGTAAAATAAAATAGACTGTTACAAAATTTTTATTATCCTATTTTACATTTCAATTGATCCGTTTTCAATTTTCAATTTTTAATTGCCCGATAATCGTGCGCCAATTACCGGCGTAACGCGGTTCCATGTTGATCGGTTCGGTGATTTCACGCGTGAACGGATTCAAGTTTTCTTTTTTCGGTATTGGTAACAAAATTTGATCGCGGTTATCAACCGGTTGCGTCCAGATGTTCAGGGCGATCAATCCGGCGTAAGAATCCTTGCCTTGTAAAAACCACGTAACAGAATGATCGGGGAGCGGATAGTTTTCTGTTGCGACAACTTTACCGTTGACGATTTTGTTTCGCCGTAAAATCGATTGACCGGGAAACTCCGCCTGTTCCACTGAATAAACGAGCCGTTCGTCATTCGAAAGCGACAAGCGGAGCGAATCGTTTTCGAGGACGGCTTCGGTTGCGGTGTGCAAGTCGGCGCGAAATTGTTCGGAAATTCGCGGAGCCGCCAGTTGAACGGAATCACGGCGGTATTCCTTGATCCGCGTTTCTGTCACCAAAAATAAAACGCCGACTCCCAAACCGATAACGAATATCTCGGCAGTAAAAACGAGAACGATTTCAATCAACGTAAAACCGGAATAATTGTTTTTCATTGTCATTAGGAAAATGATTACGGGGTGGTGGTAACGGAAGTTGCAGCAGCGACAGCCCGGACAATCGGTAATTCGCGGCGCGGGCGGTTTTTGCCATTTTCGTACGATATGGTTATTTGAAACAAGGTTAGGTTGTTCAATGCCGGTTCTTCTAATTTTTCGACCGATAACTTACCGTCCGGTAATGATCGGGCAACCATTTCTTCCAATGGTTTGAGTTGTTCTTTACCATTGACCGTCAGCGTTTCAAGATCGATCATTTCGTTAACGTTTAACAATGTATCTGTTGCGATTTGCCGCAATTTCTGATCCGTTCGATGATCAACCAATTGAAAAACCGATTGCGAAAAAACAACCATTGCCGTTGAAACCAACACCAAACCAACGCAAACATCCAGCAAATAAACTCCGTGCCGTTTTTGCAGGTTACGTCGTGTTTTGAAACATGATTTTTGGTTCATAAAAACCCTTCTGAGGACAGTTTTTGATTACAAAATACATAAAATATTGTATTACAATTATTTTCAATTTACAATTTTCAATTTTCAATTTACAAGAGCGTTGATGAGTTGGACGAGGGGCATGAAAAACGCGATAGCTTGCAGTGCGGCGAAGGCTCCGAATCCAAGCACGCACAAAATGAAAAACGTTTGCCCTGCGGTATTATCTAACACGAGTTGGCGTTGTTCTTTGCTGTTGGCAACTTCCGACAGCATTGTTTCGACATGATCTGTTCGAACTGCCGAATCCAGCAATGCCGATTCGCCGCTGCTGAGCCAATGAATTTTCCGTAACGATTCAATCCAATCCATACCTTGTGCTGTTTGTTTTTCGAAACGGCGAGATAAGTGACGAAGATAACGGCTTGGAACCACCTGCGTGTACACTTCGACGATTTCCTCTATCGGCTTTTTCAATTCCAGACCGGCGGCGAAAAGGCGCAAAAAGCGTGCGGAATCACGTTGCCGCAGCAAACGCCGGATGCCCGGCGGACGGAAAGAATAAATTCCCGAACGTAAATTGAAATAAAAAAACGGAGCAAATACCAAAACAAAAATCGGAATACTAAACAGATAAAAATAGTCCAACAACATCTGTGACAAATAAATAGTGAAAAGCGTTACAGAAGGCAATTGAATACTGAAATCCTTAAAAATCATTTCCATTTTCGGCATAATAGCGACCATGTAAAACAGAGCCGGAAGAACGAGAAAGGGTAAATAGTTACAATACCATGAAAACCGGAACATTGATTGTAACTGAATTTGTCCGTTTCGCCGAAACTCACTGGTTGTTTGGGCGAGTAGTTTGCCGAGTTGTTTGCTGCTTCCGCCCAGTTTCATAAAACCGACGGCTTCGTAACGCAAAACATTTTTTGACGCCGACGCGGCGGTAACAATGGAATGTCCCTCTTGAATATTGTCCGCAAATCGAATGACTTTTGCCCGATACCAAGGTCCCCAACAACATGCAGCATAAGCGTGAAGCACTTCATGAATCGGCGTTTCCGTTTCAAGTGCGTTCTGAATCAGTACCAAAACCATTCGTTGACGCTGAATCTTAACGTACGAAAAAGCCGTAATAAAAACCGGAATAAAAAACAACAAACAAGGCAAAAGAGACATCGACATCAGAAGACCGAAAAGAATCAGCGGTATCCCAAGAATAATAAGGTAAATAATAAATCGAAACGACATTGTCTTTTGGGGGGTTGTGGTTTGAGATTGGTGAACAATTGGCGTTATTTTTATGAGTTATCGGGATTCAGCTGCTCAACGCTGTTACCAGTTTTATCTGCGGCAAAAATAAACCAATCACAATAACAGGAATGAAAAAAAGGAAAAGGCAAGTGAATAACGGGACTACAATAGTAACAAAAAACAGGACGGCTCCTGATTGGTCTTCTTCGAGAATGTCAGTGCCGTGTTTTAACGCTGACGGGATTGTCCCGTTTTTTTCCGCCGTCTGAATAAACGGAACAAGCCATTGCGGAAAAAGTAACGGAAACAACGAAACCGTCAGTGAAAACGAGGCACCTTCTTTTGTCAATGCCGCCGCGCGAAGACAATTTTTGCGAAACGTTCGGTTTTGCGAAAAACTTCCGGCTGCCAATTCCAACGCCTGATCCATTGGCAAACGATGTTTCATCGACACCAATAATTGCCGCAACAATTTTTGCGAAGCCAGTGTTCTCAAAATCCTGCCGATAACCGGAATATAGTACCAAAATGCCGGAAAAAGTAACCGTTGCAACAAAAACAGCAGCACAATTCCCCCGAACAAAATCCCATACGTTTCCGGTTGCCGTAACATTCTGCCGGTCGCAAGGATGAGTTGGGTCAATCCCGGAAGATCTATATTGAAATCCTTAAAAATCGTTTCGAATTGCGGCACGACACCCGCTGCTATAAATCCAACCACGAACAACATGACACCCCATAATAAAAACGGGTAAGCCATTAAATTGATAAATGTACGAAATGTTTGGCTTCGGTTCCGTTCTGTTTCGGTCAGTTCGGCGAAGTAACCGGGAAAATCACCGCTTTGAAATGCTGTTTCCAAAAGGGCGGTTAATCGTCGCGGCAATTTGGCTTTTCGTACTGCTATTTGCGGTTCCAGTCCTTCGTCCAACAACGCCGCAAAACGAAGCAAGGCTCGGCTTGTCCGGTTTTCCCTGCCGCCGCCAACCAACAACCGAATCGCCTCACCAAGCGGAAGATTCGACTGAACCGCCTGAGAAATTAATAACATCGTCTCGTACATTTTTGAGTGATTTGTGGTTTGTGTATTGTGGTTTGTGATTTGTTGTTTGGGTTTTGTGATTCGGAAATTGCCGTTTGTAAATTATGCTTTGTAAACCGCTTGCGTCACAAACCACAAACCACAAACCCCAAACCACAAATCACAAGAAAGACAATTGATACAATAAATATCCGTAGGGAAAAATAATTGCCAGAAAATACGCTGCAAACACCGCTCCGCCAAGGAGGAACATCAGCAATACCGGCAACCAAAGTTCAAAACGTTCCAAATTATTTTTTGCCTGTACAGTATGTAGTTCGGCATATTGATCCAAACCGGAAAGCAAAATGGTTCGATCCGGTATGCCCAAAGTCCAGTTGACGAGATTATTGAGCGGATATTGATTTGGGTTGGTATTGTGGTTCCGGCTTTTGATGGCGTTGAACTGCCGTTCCAACTCCGCCTCCGACACCGAAAGACCAACCGTTTGAAAACTGAGCGAAAGCGTACGAAAAAGAGGCAAACCGGATCGGATCAGCAACGCAACAATTTGAGCGAAGGTTGCCTGAGTCAGACTTCGGTTGGCACTTCGCAGCCAAAACGGCGGATTGCGAAGCGTGAGGAGCGTCGAACGCCCCGAACGGAAACGCCAAAAACCGTAACACACCCAAAGCAGTACAGGAACTGTTACCATACCCGCAAGATAATATTCAACCGGACAATTACGGAGAAACGACAAGGATTCCAGATAAGACAGTTGAAACGAAAAATCCTCGTAAAAGTCCAGAAAAACGAGCGTTATTTTGAAAAAGACACAAGAAAGAACCAGCCAGAGAATACTGAATACCAACATCGGATAAATCATTGCTCCGCGTAAAAAGTTACGGGAATCCCGTAAAACCCGTAAATTTTGGGCGATTTGTTCCAAAGTTCCGGTGAGGTTACCGGATTCGAGACCTGCTTCAATGACGGCGGCATAGACCGGCGGAAAATTCGGGTCTTGTTGTAACGCTTTGGACAAGGATTGACCGGATTCCAAACGGTCGGCGAGTTCGCGAATTCGGTTACCGAGCCGAGCCGGAAGGTCGCCGCTCCGATGACGAAGTGCCTCCTCAAGCGGCAAATCAAGCCGAACCAATGCCGCAATCTCGTCACAAAGCCCAATCAATTGATCATGCTGAATCATCTTTAATAGTGAATAGTTGATAGTTAAGAGTGAATCGTCGATATGGAAGAAACGTTCGGGCGGGGTACTTCTCCCAAAAAATAAAAATTTTTCAAAATATCGTAACTGTCTATTTTGTTTTTCAAGTTTGCGCACAAAGGCACGAAGAACACAAAGAGGAAATTTTAGTTTTGTCAACAGATTTTACAGATTCGTTTTTTATAAAAATCTGTTCCATCTGCGTCATCTGTTGACAATAATGAAACAAGTCTATTTATTTTTCATTACGAATGAAGACATAAAAGACGCAAAGAAAATTGATCCGTTTAGAATCAAAACCTTCGTGTTCTTTGCGCCTTGGTGCGAAACATTAAAAAACAAAATAGACTGTTACCAAAAATTCTTTCGTGTTTTTTTGTGTTTTTCGTGGTTAAAAAAGAGTTTTTAGAAGTTACCTTTAGCGGTGTTGACTTGTATTTATGGTTACGAATTATTTCTTACCGATAACGCTTTTGATGGAATAACCTTTTGAAATACGGTTCTGGTGGGCGACGAACAGTTCGGCAATCACGCCCATTGAAAGAATCTGACCGCCAAAAAGTAATGCCGCAACACCGTAAAGAATCGCCGGTCTTGTTCCGATGTTGATCGGATTGCCGAGCAACCGTGAAAAGCCCCAAAGTGAAGCAAGATATGTTAATAAGAAAAATCCGATTCCCATTGCAATGAGTCCGACCGTTCCCATTAAATGTTGCGGACGTTGACCGTAGCCTGTCAGAAACCAAACCGTGAATAAATCAAGAAAACCCTTGATAAATCGGGTAAAACCATATTTTGATTGTCCGAATTGCCGGGCGCGGTGAGCCACCACCTTCTCACCCACACGATAACCACGCGCCGCCGCCAAAACCGGAACAAAACGATGCAACTCGCCATACAACGTAATCTCATCGAAAATCTCGCGACGATAACATTTCATGCCGCAATTATGATCGTGCAACTTCACCCCAGTCATGTAACTGACCATCGCATTGAAAAACCGTGATGGAATCACCTTGTGCCAGGGATCATGCCGAACTTTTTTCCAACCGCTCACAACTTCAAGCCCTGATTCCATCATTGCCATAAATTCCGGTATTTCGTGCGGATCGTCCTGCAAATCGGCATCCATCGTCAGAACAATTTCTCCCCGCGCCGCTTCAAATCCGGCGTTCAACGCTGCCGCTTTGCCGAAGTTACGGCGGAAACGAATACCGCGAATCCGTTCGTCCGTCGCGGCAAGTTGCTCAAGAACCGCCCAACTTCCGTCTTTCGAACCGTCATCAATGAAAATAACTTCAAATTCATAACGGTTGGCTTCGGCAACTTCGCTGATTTCCTGATAAAGTTGCCTTAGACTCTCTTCTTCATTGTAAACCGGAACCACAACAGAAAGATACATCGCAGACTCCTTTCAAAAATCCATTCGTTTCACTTCAATTCCCTTCAAGGCAGTTAATTTGGCAGTCATTTCATCGGCTTTTTGCTGACCGCCAACAAATTCAATCAAAATCAGACCGTTCGGCGCACAAACATTATCGGTCGCTTCGTGCAAACCAAGACGCGTGCGAATACTACAACCAAATTCACGGAATACCGCCTGAACTTCACCGGAATTCGACGCAAAATTAGTAACATTGACACCAAAAATAATTCGTTGAGACATGGTAGTAGTTAATAGTTAGTAGTTAATAGTGAATAGTGGAATTGCCTTTGAGGCAACAGTTTTTGTATTCTATACCGTTCCGATTAAAAAAACAAGAGTTCATAGTTAATAGTTGATAGTTGAGAGTTGATAGTGGAGAGTTTCGCAAGCGTTGCTCAAAACATTTCGATTTCGGATTTAATATCAACACTCTCAACTCTCCACTATCAACTCTCAACTATAAACACATCCAGAGTGCAGCCATTCGGACGGCGACACCATTGGTTACTTGATCGAGGATAGCGGATTGCGGACCGTCGGCAACATCCGGTGTTACCTCAAGACCGCGATTAATCGGTCCCGGAGCAATAATCAACACACCGGGCTTCGCCTTCGCTAACCGTACAGCATCCATCCCGTAAAGATGAGCGTATTCCCGTGTGGAAGGAAACGGTCGGACAACCTGACGTTCAAACTGAATCCGAAGTAAATTGAAAACATCAACCCGATCCAATATCTTGTCAAGCGAATACGAGACTTCAACTCCCAACTTTTCCCATTGTTTCGACACCAACGTTGACGGACCGCACAAAATAACATGAGCACCCAACGCCTTCAAACCCCAGATGTTGGATCGTGCGGTTCGGCTGTGGGCAATGTCGCCGACAAGTGCGACTGTTAAACCGTTTATTTTGCCGAAACGTTGCCGGATTGTCATGATATCGAGCAGAGCCTGAGTCGGATGTTCATGCGGTCCGTCTCCGGCGTTCAAAACGTGTCCGCGAATATTTTCCGACAACAATTTTGCCGTACCCGGACAAGAATGACGAACAATCACCGCATCCACTTGCATGGCTTCAATATTTTTAACCGTATCGATAATGGTTTCCCCTTTGGACAAACTGCTTGTCGATGCGGAAAAATCAATAACATCAGCACCAAGCCGCCGGGCGGCAAGAGCAAAACTTGTTTTGGTTCGTGTTGAATTTTCAAAAAACAGATTAACGCAAGTTTTTCCGGCAAGCAGCGGAATTTTACGATCACCTTGAGTCAGGACAGTACGAAACCGTTCCGCCTGATCGAGCAGCAAGATGATTTCTATGGCGTTGAGTTCTTCAAGTCCCAGCAAATGCCGCCGTTTCCAAGCGGCAGGAACATCCCCCCATGTTGATAGTTCTGTCATAAACCATTGTGAATTTTTTAATCTTCGATTTTATCTGATACAACCGGACACGGCACTGAAATCAACTGAAAATAGTTACGGACTGATTTTAGGAATTGTGCCATGTTATTGCAAGAGGTCGGGAACTTTTTTCGGTTGTCGCGAACCACGCTCTCGAAGATCAAACACAATCGCCGTATCAGAACCAATGTTACCGATACGGCGATGAACCCATAAAGAGAGAATTTTTATGAATTGAATTGAAGAGAATTACTCTGGAAATTCTACGGTTTTCCCATCATTGACACGAGCCAGTGCGTACAAAACACTTGGTATTGTGAACGGGGGAAAAGCATGAACGGAACCGTCGCCAACAAGGAATAACGCCGCTCCGGGATGAATACCGCCGAATACCACATGGTTGGCATTTAACCCATTCATAACTCCGCTAGCATTGTAACTATAATGTTCGCTTGCCGGAATATCATAAGGGGAACGTTTAATACTCGGAACACTGGGATGAATAAATCGTGCCATTCCCGCCGCAGTCCAATCACCCGGTCTTCCGGTAAAAAGACTGTTGTCCCATGCTCTTTCAAGTGCTGTACCGGATTTCAAATTGATATAATCTTGAGGAATAAACTTTTCACCAACAAGAAGTTGGTTACTGATTCCATCTGACCAGTAAGTGAGTTTATCTCGCGGTGTCCAACCATTTGCTCTGTTGAAGATTCCTGCCAAGTCCGTAGTTCCTTCTGTGTACCAACTCGTCGAGGGAAAATTCAGGATACTGACACGAAAAGGACCAACCATGTTTCTTGTATGGTTACTTAACGTAACATATCGGGGAAAATTGATCCATGCACCTTGTATATTGCCAGTGGGATTCCCATTTGCCTGAAAAACATTGAAATTGGTTTCACCACCACCCGTAATATTTGTTGAGGCTTTATAGTCTCCATTCGTAACAACAATCGCGTAATCCCCGCGCGGACCTGCTCCATTGGTCTCCGTAACATCATCGTATGGATAATTGTAAACAGCCCCGGAACGCCGTGAAGGGCATTTATAAATTGGTACCGAACTCAGAGCGTTTCGGTATTCCTCCGCAATGTTAGGAGAAGCATTGTTTAGAGTTGTTACAAACCAAGTATCACTATTTATCGCTGCCCCTGTTGCCGTTGTAGTCGCATTGAAAAGGAATGGATGTTGGAGTGTAACGCCGGAAGCGTTTTTGAGTGGAGTGTTCAAAATCTCATACGCCGATTCTCGTTCAATAAACGGCAGAATCAACGTCCAGAACGACGGTTTGGCGTTGTAGATGATCGCCGGAACCACAGCGCCGTTGATACTGGCGAAGTTGTGGACGGCGATACCAACCTGCTTGAGATGGTTGGTGCATTGCATTCGTCTTGCGGCTTCACGTGCTTGTTGAACGGCTGGGAGCAGTAAGCCAACCAAGACGCCGATAATCGCAATAACGACCAGCAACTCAACTAGCGTAAAACCAAGCGTTGTCTCCCTATTCCCTGTTTTGACTATTTTAGCAGTCTTGACATTTGAGAGGACTTTCGTAATCTTTTTCGTGATTTTCATTGTTAAATCTCTTTAAATTTGTGTTGTATTGTTTTTTGATTTTGGGATAACATCCCTTAATCCCGGTAGAATAATATGCAATATCCATGCCATACCAAAATCACGGAAAAAACAGGCTTTTTGCACTCTTTTTTGGTAAAAAGCCGTGACATTTTACGGCTTTCCCTTGAAATATCACGGTCAAGCCAGCAAATGTCACGGAAAGAGATCGAAAACGTAGCAACAAGTTCTCTCATTTTTATTGCCTCATTGTTATTTGGGGAAATTTTTCACAGGAAGGTAAGGGAAGATTGTCTGAACTTTTTGATTAAACTGATTTAATGATTAACGCCTGATTGACTGTAAAAAATAAAATCACCGTCAATCAGTTAATCAGTTTAATCATAGTTCAGACATTCTTCCCTTACCTTTCTGTGAATGATTTCCTCCTGTTCATTTGGTGGAGTTTCATTTCATAGACCTTTTCTCTAACATCCTAAAAACGCCACGAAGGGGCAAAATACCATAGCGTAGGGTAACGCCCTAATGCTGCTGTAATCTTTTGTGGTAGGGGTTTACGTTTATTTTTTGTTTTATTTTTTTGGTTGCTGTGTTATTTATTTTTGATCACTGACAACACCTCCTGAATTTTTTTGTGCGG
>JAISQH010000593.1 GCA_031274385.1 Planctomycetaceae bacterium
CATTTGAATAAAAGCGAAATTGGCACAAACAATCGAACGATGTCCCTCATAATCAACATTCAAATCGAAAATCAACAGTTTTCGCGGTTGCTTCGGCTTGACAATGGGCTGAGTCGGAAGAGCCGACAAAATTAAATCTTTATCACTCTGAATAAGTGCTTTTTCAGGAACAATACGAAGATAAGGCTTATAAACAACAACATCAACATTAGTTTTCTTAGGCGGTTCAACCGGTTTCGGTGTTTCCGGTTTTGGAGTTTCCGGCTTCGGTGTTGACGGTTTGGGCGTTTCCGGTTTTGGAGTTTCCGGTTTTGGCGTTTCCGGTTTTGGCGTTTCCGGTTTTGGAGTTTCCGGTTTTGGAGTTTCCGGTTTTGGCGTTTCCGGTTTTGGAGTTTCCGGTTTTGGAGTTTCTGGTTTGGGAGTTTCCGGTTTTGGAGTTTCCGGTTTGGGCGTTTCCGGTTTTGGAGTTTCCGGTTTTGGAGTTTCCGGTTTTGGAGTTTCCGGTTTGGGCGTTTCCGGCTTCGGTGTTGACGGAACAGGCTGCGGCGTGTCTGCCAAAAGATATTTAGTATTCGTATTTATATTGGTATTCGTTAAAACAGCCGGAATAACAATAACAATCAAAATGAAAATAGAACAATATTTTCTCATGGTTTTTAAAGCCGCAAATAATTCGGTAAAATAATTAGACAAAACAATTCGGTAAAACAATTCGGTAAAACAATTCGGCAAAAAAATTAAAGGCAACTTCTAAAAACTCTTTTTTAACCACGAAAAACACAAAAAACACGAAAGAATTTTTGTTATAACTTTTTTATTACAAACGATTTACAGCAATTGTATTTTTCGTGAACTTTCGTGTGTTTCGTGGTTAATCCCGATTTTTAGAAGTTCCCTAAAAAGTATCGAGCCATTGGCAGGTTTTTCGGATTCCTTCTTCAAAGGAGAGGGGCGAATAACCGAGTTCTTTTTTGGCTTTGTCACACGAAAAAGCCCAATCGACAAGGAATGTCCGAACCCAGCCGGGCGTAATGGCTGGATAAACTCCGAAATAGTTGGCACGCCATTGAAAAAACATCGCCGCCAACATCGGAACGACCCAATAAATTTTCCATTGAAACCGTTTTTTGCCATCAACCCGGTCAACTGTTCGGAATAACTCGTCAAGTGAAACATTTTCACCGCCTAAAATATATTTTTCGCCGATTTTCCCGTGTTCCATTGCCAGCAAGTGACCTTCCGCAACATCGTCCACAAATCCGTAGTTTCCGATATTAGCACCGCGATTCAGCAAAAACGGAAAACGACCATGCCGATAATCGTTGATTAATTTCGAAACAGTGTTTGATTCCGAAAATAAACCCGGTCCGTACACACGAGTCGGATTGACAATTACCAACGGCAGTCCATTTTCGATCCATTGGGTTGTTTCATGTTCCATGATGGTTTTGGAACGTTCGTATTCGGTGAAACAATTTTCGGTCATTCGCGGCATTGCCTCGTTACCGATGACCCCCGGCGGAGTTGGTCCCAGCGTAACAATGGTTGAAGTCCAGACAATCCGCGCAACTCCCAACTCTTGAGCAACAGCAAAAACATTTCGTGTTCCTTCGATATTGATTTTTTCGTAAGCGGTTGGGTCTGGCGACCAGTTTTTCGCGTAAGCCGCCAGATGGAAAACGTATCGACAATCCTTCATACCATGCCGCAACAACTCCTTATCTGTCAGATCACCACAAATCAATTCGATATTCTGCCCGGATTCCGGCAACCGGCGGACAAGCCCTTTGACAGAAAAACCGCGCCGAATCAATTTTTCGAGCAAAACAGAACCGATAAATCCGGTCACACCGGTTATAAATATCTTTCCCGTCACGTCCATCTGTTCTTGTCAAATCACGTTACCGAAGTGACATTCTGCTTTGAAAAACAACTTAATCAGAATAACAGATTCTAAAATATTAACAAGTCGGGAGTTAGTAGCCGGTAGTCAGTAAGAAAAAAATATGGGAATTATCGTTCAAGTGTTGCACTCTTGTAATTTCTTTTATACCACGTAGAATAACCGCAAATTAAAATTCAATCGGCAAGTTTTTCCTCTCTCTTTTTCCTATCATTTTATGTCTGCTCCATCATTTTTCGGTAATCTTGATTTTTTACAAATCGCCGATAATCCTGAATTTAAGGAAGCAAGCGTCCGATCTTTCATTATTGATCCGCTTATCAAAAAACTTGGATACTCCGAAGAAAACATCGTTCTCGAAAAGACCGTCCAAATTCAGACCGGCAGCAATAAGAAAAAGACAACACCGTATTACGCCGATTACGTTCTCAAAATCGGTAATAATTTTGTTTGCGTTATCGAAGCAAAAACTCCCGAAAAGAATATTGATGAAAATTCGCTCATTGACCAAGCGTTTTCTTACGCTTCACACCGCGATATTCGTAGTAATTATTTTGTTCTTTGCAACGGTTTATGGTTTGCGTTGTACAAAACAGATTTGGAAAGAACACAAGTATTACATTTTCATTTATCTGAAATAGATCAGTATTGGCAGGAATTGAAACGTTATCTTTCGCCGGACAGTTTTCTGGAAGGCAAACAAATTCAGTACGAAAAACCGCCCAAATCGTCCAATATTTTTGATACTTTAAACTATTGCCGTCAAAAGTTACTTGATGAAGTTCCGATACGTCGGCAGGCAGTACGCCGCCATTTCGGAGTTCACGGTTATTTTACGAGGCAATCTTGGGATATTGTACAGGCATATATTCGCAATTACAGTCAACCGGGCGATGTTGTTCTTGATCCATTCGGCGGAAGCGGTGTTACTGTAACAGAATCGTTAATGCTCAACCGAAAAGGAATGCACGTCGACATCAATCCGCTTGCCAACTTTTTGGTAGATTCTCTTCTTGCTCCCGTCAATATACAGGAATTGGAGGACGCTTTTGAATCCATCAAAGAAAAATACATTAAAAATGAACCGAAAACAAAAATAGAAATCAAAGAAGCATTAAAAAAATATCCGCATCCTAAACAGTTGCCGTTGCCGAAGGGTTCTGATGTCAAAACAACGGACAAACTTTTTAGTCCGCAACAAACCGCCCAACTTGGGTTACTTAAATTTCTCATATTAAAACAAAAAAACGCCAACATCCGAAAATCGTTGTTGTTAATGTTTTCTGGAATTGTTACACGACATAACGTGACGTTCCATTCTAATTCTCATCGAGGCGGTAACGCTGCCGCATTTATGTATTACCGATATAGGGTTGCACCTCATCCTGACGAAATTGATATTCCGTCTCTTTTGTCGTTACGATATAATGCTGTGATAAAAGCGAAACGGGAAATGTCGCAAACAATTACCAACAACACTATTTCCGATGCGCAAATCATCAAGGCATCGGCAACGAATTTATCGTTTCTAAAAAACGAAAGTGTCGATTACATTTATACCGACCCGCCGTATGGACGGAACATTCAATATCTTGACCTTTCAGCGATGTGGTGTTCTTGGCTTGACTTGGATATTACGGAAGAGGATTACAAGTTGGAAGCAATCGAAGACGGTAAATTAGACAAATCGAAAGACGAATATAAACGTCTCATTGCTCAAAGTATTAAGGAGATGTTTCGCGTTTTAAAATATGATCGTTGGCTTTCGTTTGTTTTTGCGCATAAAGACCCTGATTTTTGGCATTTGATCATTGATACTGCGGAATTATGCGGTTTCGAATATGTTGGTGCTGTTTCGCAAAAAAACGGCAGCAGCAATTACCATAAACGGCAACATCCTTTTACGGTATTGTCGGGGCAATTGATTATCAACTTCCGAAAGGTACGTAATCCCCGAACGTTATTGAAAGCCAATCTCGGTATTGATATTAACGAAATTATAATTCAAACAGTTGAGGGTCTTATCGCCAGGAAAGAGGGGGCAACTCTGGAACAAATCAACGATGAAATGATTACAAAGGCAATGGAACTCGGTTTTCTTGATATTCTGGCGAAAGAATACAAAGACATTACGGATTTTTTATCGAAACATTTTAGTTATGATTACGAAAAACAGGTTTATTTTATTCCACAAGGTAAACCATTCAAGTCACACATTCCGGTTGAGTTGCGGTTCAGTATTACATCACCAGTTTATTGAACAAAAACGAACGTTTGGAGAAGGAAACACGTTTTGGAGATATTGTCCGCGAAGTGACGCCGTCATTGCGAAACGGTGCAACACCGAAAGATCAAACGATTTTAGGAGTTTTGGAAGACATCGCCGAACGATACGGCAACGACTGCTGGCGATTAAAGAAAAAAGACGGACAAAGAGAATTTAATATGTAACGGAAATAGTAACTGTCTCTTTTCATTTTCATTTGCGCGCAAAGACGCAAAAGAAGCAGACTTCCTGTAAAAAACAAAATAGACAGCTACGTGACGAGCAATCTGAGTGAGAACGATAGAAAAAAACTCGGAGCGACACGCTGTTGGTTACCGGAGCAAAACAAGGTTTCCGAACACGCGATGCCGCTACCGAGTCTATCGTTGCCATTCAAGGTCTGCTGCCGGGCAGACCGGATCAAGACATTTTGAAACCCAAACCGCCAACCCTACTAAGCGGTCCCAACCCGGGTTTTTACGATCTCTTTTTCCTTGAAACGACTACGATATGAATCCACATTGCGACTTGATTTAATGGGACGCTGCCGATGCAATCGGCGGCGAAACTGTCCCATGATGAATCCGTTTTCCACGCCGGCAATGACAAATCCGGCATTTCGTCTTACAATGACAACCGTCACGGGGCGTTACCGTAACCGGTTGTTTTTCTAAACCGACCAATTCCTCCGTGTTTTTTTCTTTCATCTGGACAACTCCGTTTAATGGTTGCGGATACTTTGTTCATTCGATACGGCTCGAACAAACCGGTTTGACAACCTAAACTCATTTCCCGACGTAATAGGCAGTCTCTCAAAAAAGACCGCCAACAGGATTTGTGTTTGAAACCGACTACATTGTTAGATATGCCAAACAAGATAAGCATTATGCACTGTCCCGCCCATTTCGTCAAGAGGGAGGCGGGAAATTTTTAATTATTTTTTAAAATATTTTAAAATATTTTAATTTTTTAAAAAGGGCAGTTTTTTGTAAAAACAGGGAACATAAACAATATAAATAAAGTTATTTGACTTTTTCTATTTTTCTATGTATTCCGTTTGTATCGATTTTTCACTTGGCTAACAATGAAAAACGTTCAAATAATCTGATTATGCGGGTCATCGGGATTTTATTGTTCGATACAGATTTATGGATTGAACCGATTGATATGATTGTAATGATTCTATTATCAATATGATCAAACAACAAAAGTGAGTCGTTTGGTAATTGATTTTAGAAAATTTGACAAGAAATAGAGATCAACATTCGTTTAAACGATTTATCTCATCATTTCAAGATGAATAAATCTGTAGACGCGGTTGATACTTATTTGTAAGGAGAATTTTAATGAAAATTTTGTGGTCAATTTATTTGAAGGGGATATTGGCAATCGTTTTATTTGCCAACGGTACGGTTTTTGGCGACGAGACCATTTCTAAAATGGAGCAGCCGCAATCTGCCAAAGAAACTCACGCCAGTCTGACTCCCCGCCAAAAAGGAAAAACAAAAGACGCGTTGTTGCTTGCTCAACAGACACCGCGTCCCGAAGTTATCAGCGAGACAACACGACCGCCGTTACCGTCACCATCGGTTGACTCGGTTGCGCTGCCGCTTCCGGCAACAATTCCGGCGGTGTCATCGGATCCGTTCGTTTATTCGGAATTGGATCGTTTGGCGGCGGATATTGAAAAACTGAAAACGGATACGAAAAAACCGGACACCAAAAAAGGTTGGAGCACTCCCAAACTCAGCGGTCGTCTTTTTCTCGACAATTATTCCGTCGATCAGGATGCAGAAGTTGTGGGGAATCGTTTCCAAAACAAGTCAGGTGTTCGTGAAATGCAGTTCGCGATCACCGGTAACGGTTTCGACTCTTTTGATTACAAAATTGAGTTATCGTTGGCACCTACTGAAGGGCGTGTGAATCTTGTCGATAATTGGATTGGCATTAAAAATGTACCGCTTCTCGGATACGTTCGAGCCGGTCATTACAAACCGGAGACCGGACTTGCCTATCCGACCAGTGCCTTGAACACTTCGCTCACGGAATTTGTCGGTCCTTCGGGAACTTTTGGTTTCGGACGGCGTGTGGGTGTTTCTTCGGAACATTTATTTGCTCAGGATCGTATTCGGCTTTTTTACGGTGTGTTTCAAGGCGATCAAACGAATACCAATCGGTTTATTCAAGACGACAATCCGGGAACCATTTTCAATATGCGTTTAACGGCGGTTCCGATTTATGAAAATGAAGGGCGTCAGGTTCTTCATTTTGGCGGACATTGGTCGTATGTTCATTCCCGAAATAACCTAACCAGCCTGAGTATTCAGCCCGGAGCCAATAGTTGGTACACGGCGTCGTTGCAAACCGGAACCTTTGACAATAACAATCACCATCGGGCAGGTATTGAGTTAGCATTACAAAATGGTCCGTTTTCCATATCTTCGGAATGGTACATTGCTAAATATGCCGATCACGGAA
>JAISQH010000622.1 GCA_031274385.1 Planctomycetaceae bacterium
AATCTTGGGCTATTTATCCGGGATCGTTTGATCCGTTCACACTGGGACATCTTGACATTGTTCAACGGGCAAGCCGGCTCTTTGAACATTTAGTAGTTGGTGTCGGGGTCAATTTGGAAAAACGTCCGCTCTTTTCTGCGGAAGAACGAGTGGAATTGATTCGTCTTTCAACACCCCATCTCAACAATATTGAAGTAATTACGTATCAGGGACTGACGGTGAAGTTTGTACAACAGTCTGGAGCCAAAATCATGATTCGCGGCGTAAGACCGATTACGGATATTCCGGCAGAATTGACAATGATGATGGCAAACCGTCGTTTGGCTCCTGATATTGAGACCTTATTCATGATTGCCGACGGCGAACTGGCGCACGTTTCCAGTTCACTCATTAAAGAAATTGCTCCGATAGCCGACGAAGCAACCTTCTCAAACTTCTTGCCAAAACCAATTGTTCAAAAAGTTCTGGAACGAATCCGCCGCACTAAGTAAATCAAACTGTACTCATTTCACTTGAATATTCGGTTTGACCGGATGAAATTCCGATTTGATTTTACATTCCGATTTTTTTATAGTATAATTCGACTGATCATTATATTTGTTGTGAATTGAGACGATTGCCAATGGAATGATTGCCAATCGGAATTGATTAATTCATCGATTCATTGATTTGTTGATTTATTGAAATTTTCGGAGTTCACAGTCGGTCTATTGTCCGGCTTTTCTTCAATGAACGAAGAACATTCGCAATCATCGGAATTTTCCCCAAGCCAATTGCCGGTATCAGACGACAGCCTGATTGAGAATGTCGCGATTGGTTCTGCGTCGGCTGATTTATCGAGCAATACCTTGATTTTCCGTCTTGATTCAAAAGATCGTAAGAAAAGCGATTCTAAAAAATCAAACGGATCAGAGGAATCAGAGGAATTAAAAAAATGGGAAAAAGATTTTCCGTCGAGTTATTTGCCGGAGATACCCGCATCGGAACCGTCTGAACCGTCTAAGCCGGAACCGTCTAAGCCGGAATCGTCTGAGCCGGAATCGTCTGAGCCGACCACGTCCGAACCGCCCGCGCCGTCCGCTTCGGAACAACCCGCGACAGACCCCACAACAGAACCGCCCGTTTCGGAAACAGAAGAATGGGACAAAGCCGGAGAAAACGCTTCTCCATTGACTCCTGAAATCTTTGCTTCCGGCGCGATTCCTGCCGGAACCATGTTGGGACATTTTATTATTAACAGTTTTATTGGCGGCGGCGGCATGGGGCGGGTTTATCTTGCAACAGACACGGCACTTGACCGGAAGGTTGCGGTCAAGGTGTTGCCTCGCCAGCGGGCAAATGATCAGGGAACAGTTGCCCGGTTTATGAATGAAGCAAAATCGGCGGCACGCCTCAATCATGAACATATTGCCCAAGTTTATTTTGCGGGCGAACAATCGGGAATTCCTTATATTGCTTTTGAATATGTTGAAGGAACCAATGTCCGCACAATGGTTGATGATTATGATGCTTTTCCTTTACCACAGGCACTTAATTATTTGATCCAGATTTCTCATGCGTTGTCCCATGCGGCGGATCATGGGGTGGTTCATCGCGATGTCAAGCCGTCCAATATTTTGATTACGCGGGAGGGTCGTGCGAAATTGATTGATATGGGACTTGCCCGGTTGCTTGATCCGTCGGACTCGAAAGATGACCTGACCGCCAGCGGAGTCACACTCGGAACATTCGATTACATCTCACCGGAACAGGCTCGTGATCCCCGTAATGCGGATATTCGAAGCGATATTTATTCACTTGGTTGTACCTTCTTTTTCATGCTTTCCGGTCGTCCTCCTTTTCCCGAAGGCACTGTCCTGCAAAAACTCTTGCAACATCAAGGCGATGAACCGCCGGACATTCGTTCTTTCCAACCGAATATTCCTGCTGAAGTGGCGTTGCTGATTCAAAAGATGATGGCGAAAGACCCGCGTCAACGGTTTCAGACTCCTGCTGTTTTGATTGAATCACTGGTTCATGTTGCCAAGATGCTTGGTCTTCAACCGACCGGACCGGGCAAACTTATTTGGGTAATGACGCCGCCGACCCGAACTTCGTTGTTGTTAAAGCATGTTCCTTGGGTTGTGACGGTGACATGCCTTGTGATGGCGGTGAGCCTGATGAGTTTGTATTCTTCGGAACGGCTTGGCAAACTGGATGTTCCGAACATACCGGAAGTTGACCCGAAAACAACCATTTCGAAAAATCCGATTTTACCGGAGACCGGAACCCCTTCTCCGATCTTGCTGCCGACAACTCCGAACACCAAACCGCCGGGAATTTCCAATGAAAACCATTCTCCGTTTGCTGTAATCTCTTCTTCTTTTTCTGTTCGTCATCCGTCCAATCCGATGATTTCGGCGATTGTCAGTTTGGATCCTTTTGGCGGCGGACTTGTACCGGCGTTTCTTCCGATCAAGGGGCGGATCACCGGTTTGTCGGAAGAACCGCAACATTCCGGCGGCGGATTTCATATTCTGTCGGTTCGTCCATTTTCCGACGCGGTTGAGAATCAGGTTGTGCCGCCGTTTGCCGAACCGGAACCGTTGATTCCGAAACAACGTTGTGTTGATCCGAGTGGTGAAACGCCGGGTTCTTATCCTTCGTTGGGGGTTGCTCTGGCGGATGCGGAAAAACAAACAACGATTGAATTGAAATGGAATAATTACATGAAGGTTGATTCTTTAGCTTTTGCCGGACGTCAGTTAAAAATTGTTGCGGCAAAGGGTTATCATCCGATTTTGCTTTTTGAACCTTCGGATTCTCCTTACGTTTCGCAAAATCCGCGTAGTATGTTCACGGTTGGTTCTAGTGAACTGGAGTTTGTTGATCTTGCTGTTGAGATGCGTATTCGTCAGGGGGTTTTGGCTCAGGATTGGTCATTATTCGAACTGATTGGCGGAAACAAGCTGACGTTTTCACGTTGTTGTTTAACGATTCGCAATAAGGCGGTTTCGGACAATTCGGCGTACCATGACGATGTTGCTTTTTTCCGCAACGGGACGAACCAAGGCGGTGTGAATCCGGTGGGGTTCGATTTGAAGGTTGAAACGCCGTCTTCCGGCTTGCCATCCGGTGCAGCCAACACCGGCAATTCCGAAACAAGCACATCGGATTCCGAATTGTTGAACCTGACGATAACTGGTTCTTTTTTACGCGGTGAGGCAACTCTTTTACATTGTGATATTCCGCAAACGGTGGAATGTCAAGTGAAGGATTCGCTGATTGCGTTGGCAAAGCCGTTTGTTCAGACGGAAGACACCAAGCGGACAACCCCGCAGGATTCGGTGATTCGTATTCATCTTGACCGTATTACTTTTTTTGGTCGTTTTCCTTTTGTCCGCCAGATTCAGAATTCATTTTTAACGGAGCCGATGCGTTTGGAGGTGAGTGCGTATCATTCGGTTTTCCTTTTGAATCAGGTTCCGTTGGCGATTTTTCGTGGTGCGCCTTCGAGTCAGGGGGCGTTTGATTATTTCAAATGGTTTG